>NZ_PSWL01000013.1:0-100451 GCF_002932755.1 Rathayibacter sp. AY1B6 | reverse complement strand
TTCCCCGGCCCCCTCGACCCGCCCGCTCCCGCCGGACTGTCGGTCGCAGCTGTTCTGGCCCGCGCCGTCCGACCCTGCTGCCCCGTTCCTCCCGTCCTGCCCCGTCTCTCCCACCCGTTCCAGC
The DNA here is from genome assembly GCF_002932755.1 of Rathayibacter sp. AY1B6. Classification (NCBI taxonomy): domain Bacteria; kingdom Bacillati; phylum Actinomycetota; class Actinomycetes; order Micrococcales; family Microbacteriaceae; genus Rathayibacter; species Rathayibacter sp. AY1B6. The sequence goes on along the minus strand of NZ_PSWL01000013.1, from coordinate 100,327 downwards.
CCGTCCCGTCCCAGGAGGACCGATGCCGTCCCGCTCCGCCCGCTCCACCGGGATCGTCCTCGCCGCCCTCGGACTCGTCGCCGTCGTCCTCGCGATCGTGCTGCTCGTCCGGCCCGCCGGCGGGGGGGCGCCCAGCGCCGGCACGGCGTCCACGGGTCCGTCCTCGGAGCCGTCCGGGGCCGCTCCGCCGACCACCGCCGCTCCGGGCTCCGCCGAGGCGGCCGACGGCGCCGACGCCCCCGCACCGACGGCCTCCACCGCACCGTCCGGCACCGAGCCGGTCACCGGATCCGACGCTCCTCCCGCGATCGTCTCCTTCGCCTCCACCCCCGCCTCCGTCGACTGCGAGGGCGACCGCACCGCCTCCGTCCCGCTCGCCCTGTCCTGGGAGACGAGCGGAGGCGCCACCGCCCGCCTGGCCGTCGGCACCACGGACGCGAGCGCGGGCGAGCCCGTCGACCTCGCCGCGTCCGGCGACGCCTCCGTCACCGCCGACTGCCGCGACTCCGAGACCCTGATCACCCTCGCCGTCCTCACCCCCGACGGCACCACCGCCCAGCGCACCCTCGTCGTCCCCGCCTCCTGACCCGCCCCCGCCTCTCCGCGAGATGCCACTTCGGTACGCGACACGCCGGTGCAGGCGGACCGAAGCGGCATCTCGCCCAGGCTCCCGGGCTCCCGGCGGGCGGCCCCGGCACGGCAGAATGGGACGCGATGACCTCCACACCCCCTCCGCTCGGCCTGCTCCTCGACGTCGACGGGCCCATCGCGAGCCCCGTCACGCGCACGATCTCGATCCCCGAGATCGCCGACGACCTCGTCGCCCTGGCCAACGCCGGCATCCCGATCGTGTTCAACACGGGCCGCTCCGACGCGTTCCTGCGCGAGCGGGTCCTGCCCGCGCTCCTCGAGCGCGGCGTCTCGGCCGAGGCGCGCATCGTGTGCGTCTGCGAGAAGGGCGCCGTCTGGTTCACCGTCGACTACCGCGGCACCTCGGAGCCGATCGTCGACGAGTCGCTCGCGATCCCCGAGCCGGTGGCCCGCGACCTCGAGCGGATGATCCGCTCCGACTACGACGACCTGGTCTTCTTCGACGAGACCAAGCGCGCCATGGTCTCCGCCGAGCAGCTGGTCGACCTGCCGAGCGAGGACTACCTCGAGCGCCAGCTCGTCTTCGACGCCGACGCCCTGCAGATCATGACCGCCGCGGGCCTCGGAGTCGAGCGCCGCGGCATCCGGTACCCGAACGAGGAGGGGACGGTCGACTTCCGCATCGACCCGACCGTCATCTCGACCGACATCGAATCGAACCGGCTCGGCAAGGACCTCGGCGCCCAGCGCGCCGTGGAGCTGCTCGGAGCGACCGGCGCGATCCCGCAGCGCTGGCGCACGGTCGGCGACTCCCGGAGCGACTACGCGATGGCCGACTGGCTGTTCGAGCACGCCTACGACGTCGCCCACGTCGACGTGCGGCCCGCCGAGGGCGTGCCCGAGAAGCCCTACCCGGTCCTCGTCGTCGACGGAGCCGTGAACGACGCGGCCGGCGCCGCCGTGCTCCGCCGCTGGACCGAGCTCGTCGCCGACGAGACGACGCCCGAGGTCGGCGGCGCGATCTCGCTCCACTCGCGCGGCTGATCCGCCACCCCTCGCCGTCCCGCCGCGGGCCCGTTAGCGTTCGAGCATGAGAATCGCAGTCACCGGTGGATCCGGCAAGCTCGGCCGCCACGTCGTCACCCGCCTCCGCGCCTCCGGGCACGAGGTCTTCAACCTGGACCGGGCGGGGGACCGCGGCGCGGGCTTCGTCCGCATCGACATCGCCGACTACGGCCAGGTCGTGGACGCGCTGCAGTCGGTGAACGACCAGTACGACGGGATCGACGCGCTCGTGCACCTCGCCGCGATCCCCGCGCCGGGCCTCGTGCCCGACGTCGCCACGTTCCACAACAACATGATCGCGACGTTCAACGCGTTCCACGGAGCGATCCGGGCCGGCATCCGCAACGTCGTCTACGCCTCCAGCGAGACGGTGCTGGGCCTGCCCTTCGACGTCCCGCCGCCCTACATCCCGGTCGACGAGCAGTACCCGGCGCGCCCGGAGTCGGTCTACTCGCTCACCAAGCACCTCGAGGAGCAGATGGCGATCGAGCTGTGCCGCTGGCACCCTGACCTGAAGATCACGGGGCTGCGCTTCTCGAACGTCATGGACGAGGCCGACTACGCCGAGTTCCCGTCGTTCGACTCCGACGCGCTGCTGCGCAAGTGGAACCTCTGGGGCTACATCGACGGACGCGACGGGGCACAGGCCGTCGAGAAGGCGCTGCTCGCCGAGACGACCGGGTTCGACCGCTTCATCATCGCCGCGGCCGACACCGTGATGACGCGCCCCAACGCCGAGCTGGTGGCCGAGGTGTTCCCCGGCGTCGAGCTGCGCGGCGACCTCGGGACCACCGATACCCTGCTCTCGATCGACCACGCCCGCGAGGTCCTCGGCTACGCCCCCGAGCACTCCTGGCGCGACTCGCAGCAGGCCTGACCCGCTGGCCCCGCGCCGTTCGTGCACGGCTCGGCCCGCAGCCCCACGCACGAGCGCGCCCGGTCCGCAGGATGCCTGCGGGCCGGGCGCGCTCCGTGGGGCCGAGGATCAGCTCGGGATGTAGTTGAAGGTGTCGGGGTCGGGGCCGGTGCGGTGGCCGCGGTCGAGCGCCGTGATGTCGGTCATCGCCTCGTCGTCGAGCTCGAAGTCGAAGAGGGCGAAGTTCTCCTCCACGCGCTTGCGGGTGACCGACTTCGGGAAGACGATGTCGCCGCGCTGGATGTGCCAGCGGAGGACGACCTGCGCCGGGCTGCGGTCGACGTTGCGCGCGATGCGGGTGATGGTGTCGTCGTCGAGGACGAGTCCCTGCGCGATCGGCGACCAGGCCTCGGTCGCGATGCCGTGCTCGGTGCCGTAGGCGCGGAGCTCCTGCTGCACGAGGTAGGGGTGCACCTCGATCTGGTTCACGGCCGGGACGATGGTCGCCTCGGCGCGGAGCCGGTTGAGGTGGTTCGTCTGGAAGTTGGAGACGCCGATCGCCTTCGCCTTGCCGCTGCGGTAGATCTCCTCCATCGCCTTCCAGGTCTCCAGGTAGTCGCCCACGTTCGGGAGCGGCCAGTGGATGAGGAAGAGGTCGACGTAGTCGAACTGCAGCTCGCCGAGGGTGACGTCGATCGCGGCGAGAGCGTCCTCGCGGGCGTGGAAGCCGTTGTTGAGCTTGCTGGTCACGAAGACCTCGGAGCGGTCGAGGCCGGAGGCGCGGACGGCCTCGCCCACCCCCGCCTCGTTGCCGTACATCTCGGCGGTGTCGATGTGGCGGTAGCCGACCTCGAGGGCCGCCAGGGTCGCGTCCTTGGTCTCGGCCGGGTCGATCTGGAACACGCCGAAGCCCAGCTGCGGGATCTCCACGCCGTTGTTCAGGGTGATCGTGGGGACCGTTGCGGTGTCGTCGCTCATGAGCGAGTACGTCCTTTCGTCGGGGCGAGGGCGCAGTGGAGCCGCGCCGTCGTGCCTCCAGTCCATCGTCTGCGGCTCCCAGCTTCAACCCCTTGCGCGCTCGGCGGACATCCAGCTTCCCCGCGGAGGAGGAGTCGGATCCCCCGAACCACCGGTGTGCCCTCCCGGGAACGACGAAGGCCCCCGGCACGGATGCCGGGGGCCTTCGGGGAGCGCGACTTACGCGCGGGACTTGCGGCCGACGATCGCGCCGTAGATGAGGAGGACGACGATCGCACCGACGACGGAGACGATGATGCTCACGATGTTGATGCCGTTGACGGCGTCCTGGATGCCGAACAGCGTGCTGAGGAAGCCGCCGAGCAGCGCGCCCACGATGCCGAGGACGATCGTGATGATCCATCCGCCGCCCTGCTTGCCCGGGAGGATGAGCTTGGCGAGCGCCCCGGCGATGAGGCCGAGGATGATCCAGCTGATGATGCCCATGATGTTTCTCCTTCAGTTCGTGCCCGATCGGCCGTTCCGATGCGAGCGGAGACACCGGCGGGCCGGTGTCCTGTGAGTCGTGGAAGCGGGGGTCAGCGGAGGCGGCGCTGCACCTTATCGCGGGCCTTGCTCGCGATGGCGGTGAGCTGCTTGGCCTCGCGCTTGGAGGTCTTCTTGAGCTTCTTGCGGGTCTTCTTGGTGGCCGGGTCGTTCCACACGCCGAGTGCGAGGTGGCGCAGCTCTTCGTAGCGGCCACGACCGGCGCGGGAGCCGAACACGTAGGCGGTGAAGGCGACCAGTGCCAGCAGGACGAGGCGGGGGTTCATGCGGTGACCCTTCCATCGGAGAGCACCGGGTCGTGCTCGACACCCATTTGACTCTCCTGTGCGATCCGTGACAAACCGCGGCCCGACCATTGACAGGGACCCCTCGCATCGTGTTCCGCGTGCGCGTGTACCCGATTCAGCTGCAGGCCGGAGACGTCTCGGCCGGGAAGCGGTCGTGGAGGTAGCGGCCGTAGCCGCCCTCGACCCGGTTGTCGCGGCGGCCGGAGGTGACCACCTCGCCGTGGTCCGTCGCTCCGACCCGGGCGCCGCTCGCGCGCAGCCGGTCGACGAGCAGGACGTCCTCGTGCAGCGGCTCCTGCCCGAACCCGCCCGCGGCGAGGTACGCGCTCGCGCGGACGCCGAGGTTCGCGCCATGGATGCTGCCGATCGACTCCTCCCGCGCGCGGACGTCGCGCCAGCGCGAATAGGCGCCGGGGGAGAGGTCGGCCGGGTCGGGCCGGACCGTGCCGAGCAGCGCGTCGTGCCGTCGGGCGTGCTCGACGTGGGCGGCCAGCCAGTCGCGGGGGACCACGGTGTCGGCGTCGGTGTTGGCGATCCACACCTGCTCGAGCGGAGCGGTGACGGAGGAGAGGGCGTGCGCGATCCCGGCGGAGCGGGCGGCGCCGACTCCGCAGCGGGCGAGCTCCAGCACCTCGGCGCCGGCGGCACGGGCCCGCCCGACGGTCGCGTCGGAGCAGCCGTCCGCGGCGACCACGAGGCGCATCCCGATGCCGGGCGCCCGGTGGGCGAGGTGGGTCGCGCTCGCCTGAACGGAGGCGATCAGGCTGCCGATCCGCTCCTCCTCGTCGCGCGCGGGAACGACGACCAGCACCTGCGCGAGCCGGCTCACACCAGCCCCGTCCGGCGGGCGACCGAGCGGGAGTCGCGGGCGTGGACCTCGAGCAGGACGTCCTCCTCCTCGTGGCGGGCGAGGCGGTGCAGGCCCAGCTCCGCCACGGCGGACTGCACGGCGTCGCCGTCGAGCGCGAGACCCTCGATCGGGTGCCGCCAGTGCACGGTGACGAGCTCGCCCGCGGGGGCGAGGGCGTCGCGGATGCTGCGCAGCACGCCGGGGAGGGCGTCGCCGAGGTAGTAGCCGACCTCCGAGAGCACGACCAGGTCGAACGGACCCTCCGGCACGCCGCGGGTGATGTCATGGTGCTCGACCCGCACGTGCTCGAGCGGAGCGAGGCGGCGGGCGGCGCGCTCGACGGCGGCGCTCGAGACGTCGATCGCCAGCAGTCGGTCGGCCCGGTCGGCCAGCGCCTCGGCGAGCACGCCGATCGAGGCGCCGATCTCCAGCACCGAGCCGTAGCGCTGCTCCGGCAGGCTCGCGAGGGTCAGGGCGCGCTTGCGCTGCTCGTACCAGCGGCTCGTGTACCCCCACGGGTCCTCGTGGCGGGCGTACAGCTCGTCGAAGTAGCTCATGCGATCCTCACCAGCCGGTCGTCCCCGGCGAAGGTGCGCAGGAAGAGCGGGTGGAGCACCGGGCCGGTCCCGTCGGGCCCGGGGCGGGTCTGGCTCGGATACCGGGAGCGGGCGCGGCGGGTGCGCTCGAGCAGCTCGTCGTCGAGCGGCAGGCGCACGAGGTCGCCCCACGGCACCTCGGGGTCCTCCGGGTCCGCCCAGTGCCACAGCCAGATCGGCGCGGCGAGCAGCGGCTGCCCGAGCTCGTGCGCGACCTCCGCGCAGACCTCGCCGACCACGCGGTGGTCGCGGTGCCCGTCCCCGGTCCAGGTGGAGAGGAGGAGGACGGTCCCGGAGGCGCCGGCCGCCCGCTCGCGCACCTCGCGCGCGATGCGCTCGCGGTGGTCCGGGGTCGCGGAGTCCGGCACGTCGAGGAAGGCGAGCCCGATCCCGGGGCCCAGCTCCGCCAGGGCGTCCGCGGCCTCCCGCCGGCGCTCGGCGGCCAGGTCCGCGTCCCGCTCGCCGTGGGCCGCGGCTCCGTCGGTCACGACGACGACGTCCACCGCGATCCCGCGCCGGCGCGCGAGTGCGATGGTGCCGCCGCAGCCGAGGGTCTCGTCGTCGGCGTGCGCGACGACGACCAGGACGCGCCGGATCTCCTCGGGCAGGGTCAGCTCCGGGAGGCGGTCGCGGCGGCCGTCCGCGCTCCAGCGCTCGAGAGGAGTGCCCTCGAGGCGCCCGTCGAAGGGCCGACTCACCAGGAGGCCGCCTCGCCCGAGGCGAGCACGGCGCGGCCGAGAGCGGCGTCGTCGCGCTCGGCGTGGTGCTGGCGGACGTAGAGCGCGAGGTCGGCGACCCGCTTGGCGTGCTCGGCGTCGAGGGCGAGCGGAGCCGGGCCGAGCGCGCGTCCGGCGCGGAGCAGGATCTCCTCCACCGCCCCGGCGACGCTCGCCCGCACGCGCTTGGCGAGCAGCGAGCCCCGGGGTCCGTCGGCCTCGCCCGCGTCGATCGCCGCGGCGGCCTCGTCCAGTGCCCGGCGCGACGCGGAGAGCGCCGTGTCGATCGCTCCGAGGTGGGCCAGGAGGTGCGGGTCCTCGCGCCGGGCGGCCGCAGCCGCGACGGCCGCCGCGACTCCGAGGGCTCCGCCGTGCCAGCAGGCGGCGACGCCGATGCCGCCCCAGGCGAAGCCGGGCCGGGAGAGGTACCAGCCGGAGTCGCCCACGGGAACGGCCCGGGCGTCGGAGAAGCGGACCGGTCCGCTGGGGACCTCCGTCAGCCCGCGCGCGTGCCAGGCGTTCTGCTCCGGCGTCGCCGTCCCGTCGCGCAGCGCCACGGCGAAGAGGCGGCGCTCGCCGGAGGCGTCCCCGACGTGCGCGGTGACGAGGGCGGCGTCGAGGCGGTCGGCCAGCGAGCACCAGGGCTTCACTCCGTCGAGCAGCCAGTCGCCGTCGCTCTCGCGGGCGACCAGAGGATCCCCGCCGCCCTCGGCCGCGAAGACCCCCCAGGCGGCGTCGGCGGAGACTCCGAGTCCGGACGGGTCCAGCTCCGCCTCGCCGAGGATCGCGAGAGCGTCGAGGTGCGGCTCCACCGCGCGCGCGACGCCGAGGTCGTGCCGGGCCAGGCGCTCGAGGAGCCCGTGCAGCTCGGCGGTGCGACCGGTGCCGGGCCGAGGCGCGTCGGTGCTCAGAGCGCGCGCGAAGGCGAGTGCGCCGTCGACGTCAGGGGGGAGGAGAGAGGAGGAGTGCTGGTCCATCGCCTCCGAAACTACGCAGTCGAGCGGGCGGCGTCCGGCGATTGTCCCCGAACGGAGGGGGTGCTAAGCGTCAGAGGTCCAGGTCGTTGATCCTGTGCAGGAGAGAGGCGAAGAGCTCGACGTCGGCGAGCGCCCAGCTGCGCAGCTCCTCGTGCATCAGCGCCTGGTTCGAGCTGCGGATCTCGCGCAGCCGCGCGGCGGTCGCTCGAGTCACCGAGAGGATCGTGGCGCGTCCGTCCTGGGGGTCGGGGGTGCGCTCGAGGAAGCCGAGGCGGTCGAGCGCCGTGATCTGGCGGCTGAGCGCCGACTTGTCCATCTCGAGAAGCTCGGCCAGCACGCCGGAGTGCACGGGCCCCCGGCGCTCGAGCGCCGAGATCGTCTTGTAGCCCAGCGGCGTCAGCTCCGGGTGGAGCCGCTCGGCGTAGGAGCGCATCGCCGCCCGCACGCGGTTGAAGAGGGTGCTGAGCTCGCCCTCCACCGAGGCGATCGCGGAGTCGACGTCGCGGGCGGAGTCGGGGGTCGGGCCGGTCATGCCTCCAGCATCCCGCGGGAGGGCCCTCCTCCTCGACTTGCGCCCGCGCGCCGCGATGACGTACGCTTCCCGAAGCCAAAGACCGCCGGTTTCCGGTGTGCGCACGAGCAGGGCCCCGGCCCCGCGGATCGCCACCGGACGAAGGATTCGCGAAGCGAATTGCCCGCGCAGGTGCACGAGTTCAGTTCCGCCTCACCGCGATCCCGAAGCTCCGCGCCCCTGTGCCGGAGCTTTTTTCTTTGCCTGCCTTCGGGCTACCGGCACGAGAATTCACAGGAGTAGCCATGGCGAACAAGGAAGCCTCGGTTGCCGAACTCACGGAGAAGTTCCAGAGCTCGACGGCCGTTCTGCTGACCGAGTACCGCGGTCTCACTGTTGCTCAGCTCAAGACGCTGCGCAAGGACATCAGTGAGCACGCAACCTACGCCGTGGTGAAGAACACGCTGACCAAGATCGCGGCGAACAACGCCGGTATCTCGTCCTTCGACGACGAGCTCGCTGGCCCCTCGGCCATCGCGTTCGTGCACGGCGACCCTGTCGCCGTCGCGAAGTCGCTGCGTGCCTTCGCCAAGGCAAACCCTCTCCTCGTGGTCAAGGGCGGTTACTTCGACGGTAACCCGCTGACCGCAGAAGAGGTGGGCAAGCTCGCCGACCTCGAGTCCCGCGAAGTTCTGCTCGGCAAGCTCGCCGGCGCCTTCAAGGCCTCGCTGTTCGGTGCCGCATATCTGTTCAACGCTCCGCTCTCGAAGGCCGTTCGCACGGTCGAGGCGCTGCGCGAGAAGCAGGAGTCCGCGAGCTGACGTCTTCCCCTCCCGGGAAGCAGTGCGCGCGCGGTTCGTAGACAAAGAAAAACAAGGAGAAAAATCATGGCAAAGCTCACGCAGGACGAGCTCATCGAGGCCTTCAAGGAGCTCACGCTCATCGAGCTCTCGGAGTTCGTCAAGAAGTTCGAAGAGGTCTTCGAGGTCACCGCTGCGGCGCCCGTCGCCGCCGCCGGTGTGGCCGGCCCGGCCGCCCCCGCCGAAGAGGTCGAGGAGCAGACCGAGTTCGACGTCGTGCTCGAGGCCGCCGGCGAGAAGAAGATCCAGGTCATCAAGGAGGTGCGCGCCCTCACCAGCCTCGGCCTCGGTGAGGCGAAGGCGCTCGTCGACGGTGCCCCCAAGGCGGTCCTCGAGGCCGTCAACAAGGAGACCGCCGAGAAGGCCAAGGCTCAGCTCGAGGGCGCCGGCGCGACCGTCACCGTCAAGTAGTCCCCCTCACCCGTCGCGGGTGCCGGCTCCGGCCGGTCGCTCGTCAGGGTGACGCAGGCACGCCTGCAGACGCAGGGCGTCGTCTCCTCGGAGGCGGCGCCCTTCGTCGTTCCCGCCCGACGGAGGCGCGCGCCCCTAGGATCGGAGCGTGACTGCTCACGATCTGCTCGCCGGGCTCCCCGCCCGCGACGTCCCGCCCAGCGAGGTCTCGCTCAGCGAGCTCCTGAGCGACTTCGTCTCGGTGACGCACCGGATCACCCGCCTCGCCGCCCAGGCGACCGGCAACCAGGAGTCGCAGGCCGTGTGGCGCACGCTCTCGGTGCTCCTCTCGATGGGACCGATGCGACTGGGGGAGCTCGCCTCCCAGAGCCGCGTCTCGCAGCCCACGATGACCAAGATCGTGAAGAACCTCGTCGAGACCGGCTGGCTCGACCGCATCGCCGATCCCCTCGACGCGCGCGCCTGGCAGATCCGCCTCGCTCCTGCCGGCGCGGACGCGCTGCACGCCTGGCGGACGGACCTCGGCGACGCGCTGACGCCGATCTTTGCCGATCTGACCCCGGAGGACCGCCGCGTCCTCGAGCGGGCCGTCGAGATCATGCACGAGCGCCTCGTCGTCGGCCCGCGCGACTGACCCCCCTCCCGCACGGTTCTGCTGCGCGGCACACTGGTCGCGTGCAGATGCGACTCGAGCTCGTCCCCCTCCCCGTCAGCGACGTCGACCGCGCGGTCGCCTTCTACACGGAGGTGATGGGCTTCCACCTCGACCACGACGTGCGGCCCTCCGCGGTGATGCGCGTGGTCCAGCTCACCCCGCCCGGCTCGGCCTGCTCGATCGTGGTCGGCAGCGGGATGGGGCCCGGTCCGGAGGAGGGCGTCGTCCGCTCGCTCCACCTCGTCGTCGACGACATCGCCGCCGCTCGCGCGGAGCTCGTCGACCGCTCGCTCGAGATCAGCGAGGTCCAGGACCTGGGCGGCGTGCAGTACGCGTACTTCGCCGATCCGGACGGCAACACCTGGGCGCTCCAGGAGATCGGGAGCAGGACGCCCCCGGAGTGAGTCAGTCCTCGGGCCAGCGGACCCGGGCGTCGACGTCGGGGTGCTTGCGCAGCCAGGCCGCGACGAAGGGGCAGCGCGGGACGACCGTGCCGCCCGCCTCCGTGATCGCGGTGACCGCGGCCCGCGCGAGGATGCTCCCGAGGCCGTGGCCCTCCCAGCCGTCGTCGACGACGGTGTGGGTGAGCACCACCTCGTCGCCCTGACGGGTGTACGCGGCGAAGCCGGCCGGCGTGCCGCCGACCTCGATCACGAAGCGGGACCGCTCGGGGACGTCGCGGACAGTGGGGGTGTCGGAGTCGCTCATGCTCCGATTCTCGCCCCCCGCGGCGCCGAGGTGCTGGTGCGGATCACCAGCGAGGCGGGGATCAGCGTGTGGCGGGCCGGGGGAGGGGGCTCGCCGCGGCCGAGGGCGGCCAGCGCGTCCAGCACCAGCGCGACCGCGAGCTCGCCCTGCTGGCGAGGGTCCTGGCGGATCGAGCTGAGACCGAAGAGCTCGGCGAGGGGGTGGTCGTCGATCCCGATGACGGAGACGTCCTCGGGCACCGAGAGGCCGAGCTCGCGCGCCGCGAGGATGATCCCGATCGCGATCTCGTCAGAGGCGGCGAAGATGGCCGTCGGCCGGGTCCGCGGATCGCCGAGGACCTGCCGTCCGGCGCTGTGCCCGCCGGGGATGTCGAAGGTCGTGGGCACGATGTCCTGCGCGCCGGGCTCGAGGCCGGCGGCCGCGAGCGCCTGACGGAAGCCGTCGCGGCGCTGCGTGTGGACGTGGAAGTCCATCTCCTCCTCCGCGAGCCCGCCGATGTGGACGACCCGCTCGTGGCCGAGGGAGAGGAGGTGCTCCGTGGCGAGGCGGGAGGCGGCGACGTCGTCGATGCTGAAGGTGGGGATGCCGGGGAGCTCGCCGCCGATGCCGACGATCGGCTTGCCCAGGGCGAGGAGCGCCTCCGTCTCGTGCGGCGAGATCTCGAGGGTCACGGCGACGATCGCGTCGACGCGCTTGCGGACGAGGTAGTACTCGAACACGCTCCGGCGGGCGTCGAGGTGCTTGTCGATGTTGTAGAGGAGCAGGTCGTAGCCGGCGGCGAGCAGGGCGCGCTCGATGCCCTCGATGATCCCGGCGAAGAACCACTGGTTGATGATCGGGATGATCACGGCGATGTTGTTGCTGCGGCCGGTGACGAGGCTGGACGCGTTGGCGGAGACGACGTAGCCCAGGCTCGTCGCGGCGCGCTCGACGCGCTGCTTCGTCCCCGCCGAGACGTAGCCCCGACCGCTGAGCGCGCGCGAGACCGTCGCCTTCGACACTCCTGCGAGCTCGGCCACCTCTTCGATGCCTGGCACGGCGTTCCTCCCGACCGTCCGGCGTCGATGCTGGAAACGGTTCCAGGAAGTTATACCCCGCCCGGCGGCCGGACGTCGCGCCGAGATCGATCTCCATCCGGCCCGGCCGCCGCGATCGCTGTTCTGACGCCGAATCGTTATCTCAGAGAGCGCTCTATCACCGGCGTTGTGCTTTCATCGTTCTTGTGGAAAGGTTTCCCTCCGTGGGAGCCCATCCACACGAATCCGGTGATCCGCTCGGAGTTCCTCCTGGCATCGCCATCACCAGCATCCGAGTCGTCGCGGCACACGCTTCGAGCCGCCACAGCCTCCCGATCCCCGATCGGCGAGGAGCGGCCTGCTCAGCTGGTTCCACCACTCAATGAGGAGGAAGAATGCGGTCATCCCTGCACCGCCGTATCACCGTCCCGGTCGCCGTTCTGGCAGCGGCCGGCATCGCTCTCGCGGGCTGCTCCAGCAGCAGTGACCCCAACGACCCGAACGCCGGCGGCGGCAGCTCGGCCGGCACGGTCGGCACCGCCGACGGCGTCGTCAACATCTACGGCACCATCAACGGCGACGAGGCCACCCTTCTCGAGCAGTCCTGGGCGGACTGGGAGAAGGAGAACGACATCGAGATCAAGTACACGGGCGACAAGGAGTTCGAGAAGCAGATCGGCATCAAGGTCCAGGGTGGCGACACCCCCGACCTCGCGATCTTCCCGCAGCCGGGTCTGCTCGCCGACACCGTCGCCTCGGGCAAGGTGCAGGAGCTCCCGGAGGGCGCCCTCGCCAACGTCAAGCAGAACTGGTCCGAGGACTGGCAGAAGTACGGCCAGGTCGACGGCACCCAGTACGGCGCGCCGCTGATGGCGTCCGTCAAGGGCTACATCTGGTACTCGCCGGCCAAGTTCAAGGAGTGGGGCGTCTCCGTTCCCACGACGTGGGACGAGATGGAGGCGCTCGGCAAGACGATCGCCGAGAAGACCGGCGGACCGTCCTGGTGCGCGGGCTTCAACTCCGGTGAGGCCTCCGGCTGGCCCGGAACCGACTGGATCGAGGACGCCGTCCTCCGCGAGGCCGGCCCCGACGTCTACGACTCCTGGGTCGCAGGCGACACCCCCTTCACCGACCCGGCCATCAAGTCCGCGTTCGACTCCGTCGGATCGATCCTCCTCGACCCGACCCTCGTCAACGCCGGCTACGGCGACGTGAAGTCGATCAACTCCACCGCCTTCGGCGACGTCGCCCAGAACATGGCGAACGGCACCTGCGCGCTGACCCACCAGGCCTCGTTCTTCGAGGGCTTCCTGACCTCGGCCGGCGCCAACGTGGCCGAGGACGGCGACGTGTGGGCCTTCCTCACCCCGCCGGTCAAGGCCGACGACGCCCAGGCCGTCACGGGTGGTGGCGAGATGGTCGCCGCCTTCTCGAACGACGCCGACACCGCGAAGGTCCAGGAGTACCTGGCCAGCGCCGACTGGGCCAACAGCCGCGTCTCCCTCGGAGGCGTCATCTCCGCCAACACCGGTCTCGACCCGGCCAACGCGGGCAGCGACGTCCTGAAGGACTCCATCGCGATCCTCCAGAACCCGGACACCACGTTCCGCTTCGACGCGTCCGACCTCATGCCGAAGGCAGTGGGCTCGGACAGCTTCTTCAAGGGCATGGTCGACTGGATCGACGGCACGAGCACCGACCAGGCGCTCGAGGAGATCCAGGCCGGCTACACCTCCTAACAGCGGAGCAGAGCCGCCGCTCCCGAGTGGCGGCTCAGCTGTGACGGCCCGGTCCCCGGATCCACGGATCCCGGGGCCGGGCCCCTCCTGAGTCCAGAGTCGCACTCGAAAGGGCGTCCATGTCCCCCATCACCATCTCGGGGTTCTTCCAGTGGCTGGCGGGAATCCCGCCGCTCGCGCAGATCCCGCTCATCCTCCTGGCCTTCGCGGCCGTGGTGGCACTCATCCTCTTCTTCGTCGAGATCGCGCCCCGCCGCGGCACCGGCTACACGATCCTCCGGCTCGCGGTCACGGTCGTCCTGCCGGTCGTCCTCCTGCTGGTCTTCGGCCTCTACAACTCGGTCCTCTGGGTCGCGGTGGTGGCCGCCGTCATCGGCGGTGCGCTGTTCCTGCTCGACTTCCGATCCCGCAAAGGCGCGGGCTACGGACTCCAGCTCATCGCTTTCATGGCACCGGCCGCGTTCTTCATCCTGATCGGCCTGATCTACCCGACGATCACGACCGCCTTCAACGCATTCATGAAGAACGACGGCTCCGGATTCGCCGGCATCGACAACTTCGTCTGGGTCTTCACCAGCCCCGACGGCATCACCGCCTTCCTCAACACGGTGGTCTGGGTGCTCCTGGCCCCCATCACGGCGACCGCCATCGGCCTCGCCTACGCGGTCTTCATCGACAAGAGCCGCGGCGAGAAGTTCTTCAAGCTGCTGGTCTTCATGCCGATGGCGATCTCGTTCGTCGGCGCGTCGATCATCTTCAAGTTCTTCTACGACGTCCGCCAGGGCGAGCAGATCGGCCTCCTCAACGGGATCCTCACCGCCTTCGGCGCCCCGCCGGTCGACTGGCTGGGACTCGAGCCGTGGAACACGCTGTTCCTCGTCGTCGTCCTCATCTGGACCCAGGCCGGATTCGCCATGACGGTGCTCTCCGCCGCGATCAAGGGCGTCCCCTCCGAGCAGCTCGAAGCGGCCTCGCTCGACGGCACCAGCGCGTGGCAGTCCTTCTGGAACGTCACCGTGCCCGGCATCCGCTCCTCGATCGTGGTCGTCCTCACGACGATCTCGATCGCGTCGCTGAAGGTCTTCGACATCGTCTCGGCGATGACCGGCGGCCGCTCCGACACCACGGTCCTCGCGTTCGAGATGGTCCGCCAGTTCCAGCTCGGCGCCCGCAGCGGCTACAGCGCGGCCCTCGCGGTCATCCTGTTCCTGCTCGTGCTCCCGATCGTCGTCTACAACGCCCGCCAGCTCGCCAAGCAGAGGGAGATCCGATGAGCGTCACGCCCACTCCGATCCAGGTTCCGGTCGACCGCAGCACCGAGCGCGCGCTCGCCCGCGGAGAGTCGAGGATCGAGGCGGCCAGCGGGAAGGTCAAGAAGGCGACGACGTCGCGCGGTGCCACGCTCGCCGCGCTGATCATCGCCGTCATCTGGACCGTCCCGACCCTCGGGCTGTTCATCTCGTCGTTCCGCCCCGCCAACGACATCAAGACGACCGGCTGGTGGACGATCTTCGCCAACCCCGGCTTCACCCTCGACAACTACGCGAACGCGCTCGACTCGGGCGACAGCCTGACGCTGGGCAAGGCGTTCGTGAACTCGCTGGTCATCACGCTGCCCGCGGCGCTGATCCCGATCACGATCGCCAGCCTCGCGGCCTACGCGTTCGCCTGGATCGACTTCAAGGGCCGCAACACGCTCTTCGTCCTCGTGTTCTCGCTCCAGATCGTCCCCATCCAGATGGCGCTCGTGCCGCTGCTGCAGCTGTTCTCGGACGGCCTGCGCATCGGAGGGCTCTACATCCTCCCCGGCCTCGGGGTGAACGGATTGGACGGCTCGTACGCGAAGGTGTGGATCGCGCACACGATCTTCGCGCTCCCACTCGCGATCTTCATGCTGCACAACTTCATCTCGGAGATCCCCGGCGAGGTCATCGAAGCGGCCCGCGTGGACGGAGCCGGCCACGGCCAGATCTTCTTCCGCATCGTCCTCCCGCTCTCGGTCCCGGCGATCGCCTCCTTCGGCATCTTCCAGTTCCTCTGGGTCTGGAACGACCTGCTCGTCGCGACGGTCTTCACCTCCGGACAGGGGCTCCCGATCACGAAGGCGCTGCAGGACCTCACCGGCTCCTACGGCCAGTCGTGGGAGCTGCTCACGGCCGGCGCGTTCATCTCGATCATCGTGCCGCTCATCGTGTTCTTCTCCCTCCAGAGGTTCTTCGTCCGCGGCCTCCTCGCCGGCGCCACCAAGGGCTGACGACCCGCGGGGGTGCCGTGGGCGGCGTTGTCGTCGTCGGCGGTAGCTCCGCTACAGCTCTCCTCCTCCGCCTTGCCCACGACACCCCCGCGGGCCGTCAGCACTGCTCGTCGGGGGAGGGGGGGCACGAACGAAGGCCCGGGTCCTGCTGCGCAGGACCCGGGCCTTCGTCGTGCGGTGGCGCCGGGGGCGGCCACCAGGGGCACGGCGCCGGAGGCGGCCATCGGGGGAGTGGCGCCTGCGGCGGCTACCAGGGGCACGGCGCCGGGGCGGCCATCGGGGGAGTGGCGCCTGCGGCGGCCACCAAGGGCACAGCGCCTGCGGCGGCCGCCTTGCGCGGGGGCCGGACAGTCGCGCGGCGACGCATCGAGATCGGGCGGATTGGGTGGTGGTCGAGTGGCCGCGTGGCGGAGAGGTGACCGGCGCGGTCGATCGGCTGGGGACGGCGCGGGGGACGCGGGGCGGGTTTGCACGACTTCGCCGTGGGCGGAAGGACGAGAGCGGGACGGCGGGCGGGGCTAGGGTCGAGCCGTGAGCAGGATGGGTGACGTCGCGGCAGGCGGCGGGATGCGCGGAGGGGCGCGCGGCGGGAGGATCTCGAGCAGCGATCCGGACAGCCAGCGGGAGATCAACGCGGCGGCTCCGAAGGTCGACGACCTGCTCCGGCGCATCGCGGGGCTCTTCCGCGACCACCGCCCCAAGCTCACGCTCACCGTGATCCTCGTGCTCGTCGGCGCCGCCCTCACGGTGGTGCCCCCGCTCCTCACCCAGCTGGCCTTCGACCGCGGGCTCTTCCCGCCCGGCGGACGCCCGAACCTCCCCGTACTGCTCGAGCTGGTCGGCGTCATGGTGCTGGTCTGGGCGTTCTCGGCGATCCTCGGCGTCTGGCAGACCTACCTCACCGCGACCGTCGGCAACACGGTCATGGGAGAGCTGCGCATCCGCCTCTTCCGCCACCTGCAGGCGATGGAGCTCGGCTTCTTCACCCGCACCCGCACCGGCGTCATCCAGTCGCGCCTCGCCAACGACGTCGGCGGCGTGGCCAACGTGCTCACGAACACCGTCTCGAGCGTGCTCGGCAACACCGTCACCGTGATCGCGGCCGTCGTCGCGATGCTCCTGCTCTCGTGGCAGATGACGATCGTCGCCCTCGTCCTCACACCGGTGCTCGTCGTGGCCCAGCGCCGCGTCGGCCAGGTGAGGGCGCGCATCGCGACGAAGACGCAGGAGTCGCTGTCCGAGATGACCGCGATCACCCAGGAGACCCTCAGCGTCTCGGGCATCCTCCTGGCCAAGAGCTTCGGCCGCCAGGAGTCGGAGGTGACGCGCTACGCCGACGAGAACGGCCGGCAGATCGAGCTCCAGGTGCGGCAGCAGATGTCCGGCCAGTGGTTCTTCGCAATGGTGCAGATCTTCCTCTCCGTCATCCCCGTGATCGTGTACCTCGTGGCCGCCTGGCTGATCCTCGGCGGCACCACCGTGACCGCCGGGACCGTCGTGGCCTTCACCACCGTGCAGGCGCGCCTGATGTGGCCGCTCCTGGGCCTGATGCGCGTCGCGCTCGACCTGCAGACGGCCGGAGCGCTGTTCGCCCGCATCTTCGAGTACCTCGACCTGCGCCCGGCGATCACCGACCGGGCGGATGCACGCGAGGTCTCGGGCGAGCTCGGCCGGGTCGAGCTCGACGACGTGGTGTTCCGCTACCCCGACCAGGCGGAGGACGCGCGCCCGACGCTCGACCACGTCTCGGTCGCGATCGAGCCGGGCCAGTTCGTCGCCTTCGTCGGTCCCTCGGGCGCGGGCAAGACCACCATCTCCTACCTCGTCCCGCGCCTGTACGACGTGGCCGGGGGAGCGGTGCGCTTCGCCGGCACCGACGTGCGCGAGCTGCGGCAGGAGTCGCTCGTCTCGCACATCGGCATCGTCAGCCAGGAGACCTACCTCTTCCACGCGACGATCGGCGACAACCTCCGCTACGCCCGCCCGGACGCGACGCAGGAGGAGCTGGAGGCGGCCGCGCGCGCCGCGAACATCCACGCGACGATCACGTCGTTCCCCGACGGCTACGACACCCTGGTCGGCGAGCGAGGCTACCGGCTCTCCGGAGGCGAGAAGCAGCGGCTCGCGATCGCCCGCGTCCTGCTGAAGGACCCGGCGGTGCTCATCCTCGACGAGGCGACCAGCGCCCTCGACACCGTCTCGGAGCGGATCGTGCAGACCGCACTCGACGACGCCGCCCGCGGCCGCACCACCATCGCCATCGCCCACCGGCTCTCGACCATCGTGTCGGCCGACGTCATCCACGTGGTGGAGGGTGGCCGGATCGTCGAGTCGGGCACCCACCGCGAGCTGCTCGGCCTCGGCGGCCTCTACGCCTCGCTCTACGCGCAGCAGACGGAGTCGGCCCTCCAGGGCTGAGTCGCGGCTGCGGCCGCGCGGCCGACCGCAGCCGACACGGAGTCGGCGCAGAACGTCAGCGGAGAGCACCCGCCCTTTCTCGACGGCGGAGGGGCACGGCTCTCAGCTGACGATGTGCGCGGCGCGCGCGCTCAGGCGGCGGGACGGTCCGCGAGCATCTGCTCCATCAGCGAGATCTCGGCCTCCTGGGCCTTCACGACGGAGGAGGCGAAGTCGGTGGCGACCGTCACGCGGCTCCGGGCGAGCAGCGCCTCGGCCATGTCGATCGCACCGCGGTGGTGGGCGATCATCAGCTCGAGGAACATCCGGTCGAAGTCGCGGCCGGACGCGCTGCTGAGGGCGGTGATCTGGTCCGGTGTCGCGAGACCGGGCATGCTCGCGGGCACGACGCCGTCCTCGGTCCCCATCCCCATCGACGAGTGCTCGTCGGCGGCTCCGGCCAGGGTCGGCCGGCCCATCCAGGTCATCGACGGCTCCGGAGCGGCCTGCGGCAGGCCCCACGAGTTCAGCCAGCCGAAGAGCTGCCCGGCCTGCTGCTGCTGGGTGAGCAGGATGTCCTTCGAGACGGTGAGGACCTCGTCGTCGGCACTGCGCTCGCGGGCGATCATCGCCAGCTCGGCGCCCTGCAGGTGGTGCACCTGCATGTCGCGCGCGAAGCCCGCCTCGGCGCTGGCGCTCGAGGGCGTCGCGGCGGAGGCGAACGGGGCGAGCGCGCCGAAGAGGTAGCCGCCGGCCGCCCCGAGGAGGAGCGCGACCACGGCGACCGCGGCGACGAGGATCCGGCCCCTACTGCTTGCCGGGCGCATCGATCCCTCCGGTGCAGGGGGCGCCGGGCTCCGGAGCGCTCGAGGACTGCCAGAAGCGCTCGACGAAGGCGTCGATGCGCGGGTCCTCGGGCGAGTCGATCGCGACCTGGGCGTCCCAGGCGCTCAGCACGATGGGCGACTCGAGACCCTCGTAGGGCGAGACGACGGAGTAGGTGTCGGGCATCGCGGCGATCAGCGCGTCGACCTCGCTCTGCGGGAGCGCGGGGTCGTACGTGGCCCAGACGGCGCCGTGCTCGAGGTCGTGCACCGCGTTCTCGTTCGGGACGGGCTTGTCGTAGACGCCGCAGTTCATCCACACGGCGTTGTGCGGGCCGCCCGCCGGCGGGGTCTGCGGGTAGTCGACGGCGCCGGCGACGTGGGTGGCGTCGTTGTCGAAGGTCTGCAGGCCGTCGATCTGGCGGGCCTCGACGATCTGCTGGTTGCCGAAGACGGTGACCGCGACGATCCCGCCGACCGCGAGCACGGCCAGGGCCGACAGCGACCAGATCCAGATGCGGGAGCCGCGCTTGCGGCGGTCCTGCTCGCGCTTGTAGGTCTCGAGCTTCTCCTGTCGGGCGCGGTTCTTGGCGGACAGCGTGTCTTTGGGCACGGCGGCGTCTCTCGTTCTGAGGGCGGAAGGCGCCTGTAGCGGGCGCAGGCGCCTGAGAGGCGCTCTCAGAGGATAACGAGCGAGGCTTCGGATCGGATCAATGCGCGGTCAGGGGATCTCGATGCGCCCGCGGGGCGGGCTGCTCGATCAGCGGAGGGCGGGTCGGGCCGCTCCCTCTGCGGAGGAGGGAGGCCGCGGAGGAGTGGGATCCCGCGCCGCCGCTCCGACGCTCGGCCGCGCCGCCGCTGCTCAGGGGGCGAAGGTGAGCCAGAGCAGCAGGCCGTTCAGGACGATGAGGAAGACGGCGGCCAGCGCGGCGGCGAGGGTGGTGAACCAGCGGTTCGTCTGGTCGCCCATCAGGCGGCGGTCGCGGGTCAGGATCACGAGCGGCACGAGCGCGAAGGGGATGCCGAACGACAGGACCACCTGGCTGAGCACCAGCGCTCGCGTCGGATCGAAGCCGATCGCGAGCACCAGCAGCGCGGGGATCAGGGTCACGAGCCGACGCGCGACGAGCGGCACCCGCACCTGGAGCAGCCCGTGCATGATCTCCGCGCCGGCGTAGGCGCCGACCGAGGTCGAGGCGAGGCCGGAGGCGAGCAGGCCGACGGCGAACAGGGTCGCGACCACCGGCCCGAGCGCCGCCCCGATGGCCGCGTGGGCGCCCTCGAGGCTGTCCGTCCCGGCGACTCCGGCCAGGGAGTGCGCGGCGAGGAGCAGGATCGCGAGGTTCACGGTGCCGGCGATGGCGAGCGCGATCGTCACGTCGATCCGGGTGGCGACCAGGATCCTCCGCCGCGCGCCGACGCCCTCGACGTGGCCGAAGCGGTCGCGCGCGAGCGCGGAGTGGGCGTAGATCGCATGGGGCATGACGGTCGCGCCGAGGATCGAGGCGGCGAGCAGCACCGACTCCGAGCCCTCGAAGCGCGGCACGAGACCGGCGACGGTCGCGCCCGCGTCCGGCGGATCGACGACCACGCCGACCGTGAAGCCGACGGCGATCAGCACCATCAGCGCCGTGATCACCCGCTCGAACGGCTGCGCCCCGCCCCGCGTCTGCACGAGCAGCAGCACCAGCGAGACCGCGCCGGTGACCACGCCGCCGACCAGCAGCGGCAGTCCGAACAGCAGGTTCAGCGCGATCGCGCCGCCGATCACCTCGGCCAGGTCGGTCGCCATCGCGACCGTCTCGGCCTGCAGCCAGTAGGCCCGGCGGCCCCAGCGGCCGCGCAGGCGGTCGCCGAGCAGCTCCGGGAGGCTGCGGCCGGTCATCAGGCCGAGCTTCGCCGAGAGGTACTGGATGAGCCAGGCCATCAGGTTGCCGAGCACCACCACCCAGACCAGGAGGTAGCCGAACCGGGCTCCGGCCGTCATGTTGCTGGCGACGTTGCCCGGGTCGAGGTAGGCGACTCCGGCGACCAGCGCCGGGCCGAGCAGGCGGAGGAGGTGGATGTCGGCCGGACGCCGCGGCGGTGCGGCGATCGGTGAGGTCATTCGGGGTCCGTTCCGGGTCGACGGCGGCGCTCGCGAACCCCCACGATAGGGCACCGGCGCGACCGGCGGCACTCCCCTCCCGGGAGAGCTCCCTGGGCCTCCGCTCACCACCGTCACACGCCCGGAGCCGGTTGCTACGCTGGCGGGATGAGCCTGGATCGCGCACTTCCCGCACGCCCGGAGACCGGGATGGCGTACGCCGATTCGGTCCTCGACCTCATCGGCGACACCCCGCTGGTGAAGCTGGGCCCCGTCGCGGCGGACGTGCAGGCGACCGTGCTGGTGAAGGTCGAGTACCTGAACCCCGGCGGCTCGTCGAAGGACCGCATCGCGACTCGCATCATCGACGCCGCCGAGCGCGACGGGCTGCTGAAGCCCGGCGGCACCATCGTGGAGCCGACCAGCGGCAACACCGGCATCGGCCTCGCCCTCGTCGCGCAGCAGCGCGGCTACCGCTGCGTGTTCGTGCTGCCGGACAAGGTCGGCGAGGACAAGCGCAACGTCCTCACCGCCTACGGGGCCGAGATCGTCGTGACGCCGACGGCCGTCGCTCCGGAGGATCCCGCCTCCTACTACTCCGTCTCGGACCGGCTCGCCCGCGAGATCCCCGGCGCCTTCAAGCCCAACCAGTACGCGAACCTCAACGGCCCGCTCAGCCACTACGAGACCACGGGCCCGGAGATCTGGCGCGACACCGCCGGCCGGCTCACCCACTTCGTCGCGGGAGTCGGCACGGGAGGCACCATCAGCGGAGTCGGCCGCTACCTCAAGGAGGTGTCGGAGGGCCGCGTGCAGATCGTCGGCGCCGACCCCGAGGGCTCCGTCTACTCCGGCGGCGGCGGTCGCCCGTACCTCACCGAGGGCGTCGGCGAGGACTTCTGGCCGAGCGCGTACGACCCGAGCGTGGTCGACCGGATCATCGCCTCCAGCGACGCCGAGTCGTTCGCGATGACCCGCCGCCTCGCCCGCGAGGAGGGACTGCTCGTCGGCGGATCGAGCGGGCTCGCCGTCTCCGTCGCGCTCAAGGCCGCGGCCGGTCTCGGGCCGGACGACGTGGTCGTCGTGCTGCTGCCGGACGGCGGGCGCGGCTACCTCGGCAAGATCTTCAACGATCGCTGGATGCGCTCCTACGGCTTCCTCGAGATGCGCGACGAGGGCACCGTCCGCGACGTGCTCCGCGCCCGGGCGGCGAGCGGGCAGGCGGACCTCCCGGCGCTCGTGCACGCTCACCCGACCGACACGATCCGCGACGCGATCGGCATCATGACCGAGTACGGCGTCTCGCAGCTGCCGGTGCTGACCGCCGAGCCGCCCGTCGTGATGGGCGAGGTCGTCGGAGCCGTCGACGAGCGCGAGCTGCTCGACCGCGTCTTCGCGGGATCCGCCTCGATGAACGACCCGCTCGGCGACTGCGTGGGCGACGCGCTCGCGCTGATCGGGCTCGGCGAGAGCATCACCGCCGCCCGCGCCGCGCTCACTGAGCACAGCGCCCTCCTCGTCACCGACGAGGGCAAGCCCGTCGCGGTGATCACCCGACAGGACCTCCTCACCTACGCCACGGCCTGACGGCCGCCGCCTCCGCACCTCCGACCCAGGGAGCCCCCACCATGCCCAAGAAGCAGCACTTCGACACCCGCGCCATCCACGCCGGCCAGGAGTTCGATCCGACCACCGGCGCGGTCGTGCCGCCCGTCTACATGACCTCCACGTTCGTCCAGGACGGCATCGGCGGGCTCCGGGGCGGCTACGAGTACGCCCGTTCGGCGAACCCGACGCGCGACTCGCTCCAGGAGCTCATCGCGTCGCTCGAGGGTGCCGACGTCGCCTACTCCTTCTCCTCCGGCCTCGCCGCCGAGGACACCCTGCTGCGCGCCGCTCTCGCGCCCGGCGACCACGTCGTCCTGGGCAACGACGCGTACGGCGGCAGTCACCGCCTGATCGACCGGGTGCACAGCGCCTGGGGCGTGCGCAACACGGCCGTCGACATGTCGAACCTCCGCGAGGTGCAGCGGGCGATCGTCCCCGGCGAGACGAAGATGCTCTGGGTCGAGACCCCGTCCAACCCGCTGATGACCATCAGCGACATCGCCGAGCTCGCCGACCTGGCCCACGCGCACGACCTGATCGTCGTCGTCGACAACACCTTCGCCTCCTCCGCCCTGCAGCAGCCGCTGGCCCTCGGTGCCGACGTGGTCGTGCACTCGACCACGAAGTACCTCGGGGGCCACTCGGACGTCGTCGGCGGCGCACTCGCCCTGCGCTCGGGTCCGCTGGCCGAGAAGATCGCGTTCCTGCAGTTCGCGGTCGGTGCGATCTCGGGCCCGATGGACGCGTGGCTCACGGTCCGCGGCATCAAGACCCTCGGGGTGCGGATGGAGCGCCACTCGATCAACGCGCAGGCGGTCGCCGAGTTCCTCGTCGAGCACCCGGCGGTGACGGCGGTGCACTACCCGGGCCTGCCCTCGCACCCCGGCCACGAGCTGGCGAAGCGCCAGATGTCGCGGTTCGGCGGGATGCTCTCGCTCGAGCTCGCGACGCCGCGCGCCGCCCGGAAGTTCGCCGAGTCGACCGAGCTGTTCCAGCTCGCCGAGTCGCTGGGCGGTGTCGAGTCGCTGATCGGCTACCCGAGCGAGATGACGCACGCGTCGGTCAAGGGCACGCCGCTCGAGGTCTCGGAGTCGCTGGTGCGGCTCTCGGTGGGTCTCGAGGACTCGTCCGACCTGATCGCGGACCTGTCGGCGGCGCTGCCGAAGAAATAGGGCGCGAACGCCGCCCCGCGGGGCGGTATCTCGATGGTGCGCCCGATCCTGCCACTGCGAGGATCGGGCGCATGACCTCTCCGCGCCGCTTCGTCGACCTCAGCCACACCGTCTCCGACGGGCTGGTGACCTACCCGGGCCTGCCCTCGCCGCGCATCCGGCCGCATCTCACCCGGGAGGCGTCCCGCGCGTCCTACGCGCCCGGCACCGAGTTCGCGATGGACGTCATCGAGATGATCGGCAACACGGGCACCTACCTCGACAGCCCGTTCCACCGCTACGAGGGCGGAGCCGACCTCGCCGCGCTCCGCCTCGAGACCCTGGTCGATCTGCCGGCGGTCGTGATCGACGCGTCCGGCGCCTCCGAACGGGGCATCGGGGCGGACGCGGTCGCGGGGCTCGACGTCCGCGGCGCCGCCGTCCTCCTCCGCACCGGCTGGGACGTGCACTTCGCCACGCCCGGGTACGGCACCGGCGCCCCCTTCCTCAGCGGCGCGGCGGCGGAGGCGCTCGTCGCCGGCGGCGCGGCGCTGGTCGGCATCGACTCGGTCAACATCGACGACACGGAGTCGGGCGGATCGCGGCCCGCGCACTCGGCCCTCCTCGCCGCGGGAGTGCACGTCGTCGAGCACCTCACCGGCCTGGACGGTCTGCCCGCGACAGGGGCGCGCTTCACCGCCGTGCCGCCGAAGGTGCGGAGCTTCGGGACCTTCCCGGTGCGGGCCTTCGCGGTCGTCGACGAGCCCTGACCGGCGCAGGGCGCCCGGGAGCGTCCGGCTAACCTGGACCGATGCATCCCGCTCTCGCCGCCGTCGGCCGGCGCGTCCGGCCCCGTACGCGCCTCGCGGCGCTGGGCCGCCGCGTCCGCCCCCGCACGCGGCTGCGCTCCGCGGCCCGGGTCGTCCGCACCGCCCCGCAACGACTCTCGGAGCGCCGCGCCGCCGTGATCGCCGCCCGGCCGATCGACCACCCCTCGCCCGCGCTCCGGCGCCAGCTGCTGCTGCTCGCGCTGGCCAACCGCTTCTCCCGCCGCTCCGCGGTCGATCCGGCGGGCGAGGTCGTGGTGACGATGACCACGCACGGCGAGCGGCTGCAGCGGGTCCACGTGGCGCTCGAGTCGATCGCCCGCGGCGACGCCCGGCCCGCGCGCCTGGTGCTCTGGCTCGACGACCCGGCCCTGCACGCCGACCTGCCCGCGCCGCTGCGCCGCCTCCGCCGCCGCGGCGTCGAGATCCGCCTGGTCGACGGCTACCGCGTGCACACGAAGTACTACCCGCACCTGCTCTCGGGCCGGGCGGGGGAGCGCGACCTCGTCACCTCGGACGACGACATCGTGTACCCGCGCACCTGGCTGAAGGGCCTGCTCGGCGCCCGCTCGCGCTATCCCCGCGAGACCGTGCTCTGCTACCGCGCCCACCGGGTGGGGATCGTCGACGGCGCGGTCGCTCCGTACACGAGCTGGACCCCGGTCGCGGACACGCGCGCATCGTCCGACGTCTTCGGCACCTCCGTCTCCGGGCAGCTGCTGCCCGCCCCGCTCCTCGGCGAGATCGCCGCTCACGGGGACGCGTTCCGCGAGATCGCCCCGGACGCCGACGACATCTGGCTGCACGTGCGAGCCGTCGACGCCGGCTACCGGATCGCGCAGATCGAGCCCCGCGCCCAGCTGTTCCCGTTCGTGCCGCGCACCCAGCAGTCCGGGCTCTACCTCGTCAACTACTGGGACGGCGGCAACGACCGCCAGGCCCGCGCGGCCTACACGCCCGAGGTGACGGCGCGGATCGCGGCCGACGCCTCCGCGCGAGGGGAGATGCCCTGATGCGCCTGCTGTTCGTGAGCAACCTCTACCCGCCGCAGGTGCTCGGCGGGTACGAGATGACCTGTGCGCGCGTCGCGGAGGCGATGGCCGCCCGCGACCACACCGTGCGGGTGCTGACCACGCCGACGTACCTGCCGCCGGAGCCCTCCGGCGTCGAGGTGCACCGCACGCTGAGCCTGCGCACCTACTTCCCGCTGCCGCAGACGGGCGGCGAGATCGCTCAGCTGATGCACCACGAGAGCGCCGTCTCGCGATTCGAGAACACCCGCATCCTGCTCGAGGAGCTGCGGGACTTCGCACCGACCCACGTGGTGGCCTTCAACCTGCTCGGGATCGGCGGCCTCGCGCTGATCGACCTCCTGCGAGCGGTGGAGGCCCCGTGGATGTGGAACCTCGGCGACCGCATCCCGAACGCCCTGGTCGACGGGCTGCCGGAGCGCGTGCTCCGCGTCTACGGCGCCCAGGCCCCCGACCACTTCGACCGCGGCGAGATCGTCGCTGTCAGCCGCTCGCTCGTCGACGCGATCGAGGCCGGCGGGCTGAGCCTGGGCGAGGTCGAGGTGATCGGACGCGGAGTGTCCGTTCCCCCCGACACCGCCGAGCCGCGGCGCTACCGCGAGGGCGGGACGACCCGGTTCACCTTCGCCGCGTCGCTCGGCGAGCACAAGGGTGTCGGGCTGGTACTGGAGGCGGCGGCGTCTCTCGCGGAGGAGACCCGCGACTTCCGCGTGGACCTCTACGGCGAGGGAGACGTGGACGGCTGGCGTGCGCGGGCGCACGAGGCGGGCCTGGCCGGCCTCGTCGAGTTCCACGGA
Source organism: Rathayibacter sp. AY1B6 (assembly GCF_002932755.1). NCBI lineage: Bacteria > Bacillati > Actinomycetota > Actinomycetes > Micrococcales > Microbacteriaceae > Rathayibacter > Rathayibacter sp. AY1B6. The sequence goes on along the minus strand of NZ_PSWL01000013.1, from coordinate 73,990 downwards.
GCGACTCCGCACGCCGAGGTGCTCGCGGCGCACGGCCGGGCCGACGCGTTCCTCTTCCCGACCTGGGCCGGAGAGGCGTTCGGCGTCGCGCCGGTCGAGGCCGCCGCGGCGGGCGCCGTGCCGATCGTGACGGCGGCCAGCGGAGTCGCGGAGTTCCTCATCGACGGGGTCGACTGCATCAAGATCACCCGCTCCGCCCCGGCGCTCCTCGAGGCGATGCGGGACGTGGTCAGCGGGGCGGTGGACCTCGAGGCGCTCGGCCGCCGCGGTCGGGAGGCGGCACGCGGCCCGCTCTCCTTCGAGCGCTCCGTCGAGCTGATCGAGGCCTCGCTCGAGCGCCGCTCCCGGCCGGGCCTCGCCGACCGCCTCGCCGACACCACCCTCGAGGCCGACATCATGGACAAGGATCTGCGGGCGATGGACGTGCTCCACCGCCGCTTCTCCGGACGGGACCACGACGATGACCAGTGACCACGACTTCCTCCAGGACCCGGGCTCCGCGCCCACCCGGTTCGGCCGCGGCGGCGCCGTGCTCCGCGACGCGGTGCACCGTCTGGTCGCCCCCTGGTTCGAGCAGGCGCGGCTGCGCACGGAGGAGCTGCGCGCCGAGACGGCGGCCCTGCGCGACGAGGTGGCCGGGCTCCGCGGCGAGCTGAGCGCGGTGCAGGGCGACGTCTCCGTGCTGCGGGACGAGTCGGCGGGCCTCCGGGCGGCGCTGGACGAGCTCAGCGCGTCGATCGCGGCCGAGCGCGTCTCGTCCGAGGCGGCGGGTGCGGCGGCCGCCGAGCAGGCCGCGGACGCGGCAGCGGCTCTCGACGAACGTGTCCGCGGGACCGAGCTCGAGCTGCGCGCGGTCACCCGGCGCGTCGCGGAGGCGCTCGACCGCTGAGGCGGCGAGGCCCGGTACCGGCGGCGATCAGGCGGGGACCGCCGTCCGCGCGAGCAGCTCGGCGATGCGCCCGGTGCAGCCGCCGCAGCCCGTGCCGGCGCGGGTCGCCCGCCCGACGCAGGCGACCGTCCCGTGCCCCGCGGCAGCCGCATCCGTGATCACCGCCGCCGTCACACCGTTGCACCAGCAGACCGTGGCATCGGGGGCGAACGGATCGCCGGTCGCGGCGGCACCCGCATCGGGGGCGTCCAGACGCAGCAGGCTCGTCCGGTCCGCCGGCAGCTCCGAGCCCCGCTCGAAGAGGAGGCTGAGCTCGGCGCCGACCCGGGGCAGACCCACCGAGACGAACCCGCGCAGCACTCCTCCTGCGGTCACGAGCTTGGCGTAGCCGCCGCGGGCGGGGTCCGCCCACAGGGTCACCTCGAGGTGCTCCTCGCCCGGGCGGTGCGGGTCCCACGGCTCCGGGGCCACGTCGCCTCCTGCCACGAGGTCGACGCCCTCGGCCTTCAGCATCACGACCGCCGGTCGGGCGTCGGAGACGCGCTCCTCGGCGCAGCGGCCCTCCGCCTCCGCCCGGATCCGTGCCGCGAGCCGATCCGCCTGCTCCCATCCCGGACCGATCAGTCCGCTCGGTCCGCCGGGCACGCGGCCGTCGGGCAGGGCCGAGCCGCGGGAGGCGACGTGCGCGCAGTCTCCGATCGCGAAGACGTCCGGGTCGCTCCAGCTGCGCAGCTGCTCATCGACCAGGATCCCCGTCGAGACGGCGAGCTCCGCGCCCGCAGCCAGCTCGACCCGCGCACCGACACCGCACGAGAGCACCAGCAGATCCCCCTCGATCTGCTTGCCGTCAGCGCAGACGAGCGCCTGGAAGTGCGCACGGCCGCGGTCGTCGTGCGCGAGCAGGACGCTCTCGGACCGGGCGTGCGCCACCATCTCGACGCCGGCCGCGCGGGCGGCCGCGGCGAGCATCCGGCCCCCGCCCGTGTCGAGATTGCGGGCCATCGGGATGTCCCCGTGGAAGACGACCACCACCTCCGCGCCCTGCTCCGCGGCGGCGAGGGCGAACTCGATACCGAGCACTCCCGCCCCGAGCACGACGAGGCGAGCGCCGGAGCGCACGGCCTCGCGGACCACCCGGGCGTCGGCCAGGTCGCGCAGCGCCACCACCTGCTCCGGGAGGGGCCGGGAGCCCGTGTCGAGCGAGCCCGGATCGGCGGCGCGCACCGTCCGTTCGCGTCGGGCCCGCTCCATCCCGGCGAGGGTCGGCACGTTCGCGCGGGCACCGGTCGCCAGGACGAGGCGATCGTAAGGCAGCCGCTCACCGTCGTGCAGCCGCACGACGTTCCGCGCGCGATCGATCCCCACGACGGCCGCTCCCAGGCGCAGGACGACGCCCGCCGCCTCCGCCGCCGTCCGGTCGCCGAGGTCGAGGCGCTCGCGCGTCGCCCGGCCGACGGCGTACTCCGCGAGCAGGACGCGGTTGTAGGGGTCGTCGCTCTCGGCGCCGACGACCGTCAGAGCGACCAGACCGGTCCGCACGGCCGGCAGCAGCTCCTCGACGAAGCGCGAGCCGACGGGTCCGTAGCCGATCAGGACGATCCGCTCGGGAGGTGTCTCAGGCATGTGCCGTCCCTTCCGCGCGGACCCAGACCCGCGTGCGCTTGAACTCGGGCATCGACGACACCGGGTCCACGACGGCCTCGGTGAGGAGGTTCGCGCACTGCTCACCCGCGTAGTGGAAGGGCAGGAACACCGTGTCGTGCCGGATGTCCGCGGTGACGCTCGCGCGGGCGCGGACCACGCCGCGCTCGTTCCCGATCGCCACAGGTGCTCCGTCGCGGACGCCGAGCCGGGAGGCGGTCGCCGGGTGGATCTCGAGCCGCGCCTCGGGGCGGGCCGCATCGAGCTCCGCGACCCGCCGGGTCTGGGTGCCCGACTGGTACTGCTGGAGGTAGCGGCCGGTCACCAGGGTCAGCTCCTCGCCGCGGTCCACGACGACGGGGACGGCGGGGATGACGGCGACCAGGCGCGCCCGGCCGTCGGGGTGCCCGAAGCGCTCCGCGAAGAGGCGCGGCGTCCCCGTGCCGCCCGCGGGGTAAGGCCAGTGGGCGGCGATCCCGGTGTCGAGCAGGGCGTGCGAGAGGCCGGAGTAGTCGGCCACGCCTCCCGCGGACGCGCGGGCCAGCTCGTCGAACACCTCCGAGGGGACCGTCGACCAGCGCGAGGGGGCGTCGAGACGGCGCGCCAGCTCGCTCATGATCCAGAGCTCGCTGCGCACTCCTGCCGGCGGGTCGATCGCCCGGCGGCGGCGGAGCACCCGGCCCTCGAGCGAGGTCATCGTGCCCTCCTCCTCCGCCCACTGCGGCACCGGGAGCACCACATCGGCCAGCGCGGCGGTCTCGGAGAGGAAGAAGTCGCAGACGACCAGCGTGTCCAGGGCTTCGAGCCCGGCGCGGACGGCGTCGGCGTCCGGGGCCGAGACGACCACGTTGGAGCCGTGCACCAGCAGGCAGTGCACGGAGCGTCCGAGTTCGGCGAGCAGGGCGGTGGCGGGCAGCCCCGGGCCCGGGATCGATTCGGGCGTCACGTCCCAGACGGCGGCGACGTGGCGCCGCGCCTCCGGATCGCGGATGGAGCGGTACCCCGGGAGCTGATCGGCCTTCTGGCCGTGCTCGCGTCCGCCCTGGCCGTTGCCCTGACCGGTGAGCGTGCCGTACCCCGACCCCTCGCGGCCCACCAGGCCGAGCACGAGAGCGAGGTTGATCGCGGCGGTCGCGGTGTCGGTGCCGTCGATGTGCTGCTCGACCCCGCGGCCGGTCAGCACGAACGACCGCCCCTCGGCGAGCCGGCGCGCGAGGGAGCGGAGGAGCGAGGTCGGCACGCCCGTGACCGCGGAGGTGCGCTCCGGCCACCACGCCGAGACGCTGCGGCGCACCGCCTCGGCGCCGGTCGTGCGCGCGGCGAGGTAGGCGGTGTCGGCGAGGCCCTCGGCGAAGACCAGGTGGGTCAGCCCGAGCAGGAGCGGCAGATCCGTCCCGGGGGCGGGCTGCAGATGCGTGCCGGCGCCGTCCTCCGTCAGCCGGGCGGTGGCCGAGCGGCGCGGGTCGACGACCACCAGGCCGCCCCGCGAGCGGGCACCGGCGAAGTGGGCGAGCAGCGGCGGCATCGTCGCCGCGACGTTCGAGCCCAGGAGCAGGATCGTGTCGGCGTCGTCGAGGTCGGACACCGGGAACGGCAGTCCGCGATCGACGCCGAAGGCGCGGTTGCCGGCCGCCGCGGCTGAGGACATGCAGAAGCGGCCGTTGTAGTCGATCCGGGAGGTGCCGAGAGCGATCCGAGCGAACTTCCCGAGCTGGTAGGCCTTCTCATTGGTGAGGCCCCCGCCGCCGAAGACGGCCACCGCGTCGGCGCCGTGCCGCGCCCGGACGCCGCGCACCGCTCCGGCGACCGCGTCGAGCGCCTCCTCCCACGACGCCTCCGCGAGGACGCCGTCGGCACCGCGCAGCAGCGGGGAGACCAGGCGCTGTCCGCTCGCCAGCAGCTCGGCGGAGGTCCAGCCCTTCGCGCAGAGCCCGCCCCGGTTCGTCGGGAACTCCCTCCCCTCGACCGCCACGGGTACGGGGCCCGTCGCGGGTGTCAGCGTCATCGCGCACTGCAGGGCGCAGTAGGGGCAGTGGGAATCGGTCGGGGCGGGGGCGCTCATCGTCAGATCCGGGTCCCCGTCTTCGCGGCGAGGCGGAGGTAGACGCCGGCCGTGATCGCGAGCATCACCGCGTAGGCGCCGACGAACCAGCCCAGCGCCGTCGTGTAGTCGCCGAACTCGGTCTTGGAGAAGCCGAGCAGCTGGGGGATCACGAAGCCGCCGTAGGCGCCGATCGCCGAGATCAGGCCGAGCGCCGCGGCGGACGTGCGCTGGGCGCCGATGCCGTCGTCACCGCGCTGGCGGGCGCGGAGGGCGAACACCGTGGGGATCATGCGGTAGGTCGCGCCGTTGCCGATGCCGGCCGCCGAGAAGAGCACGAGGAAGCAGGCGAGGAAGAGCCAGAAGCTGCCGAGCGGCAGCGTCGCGATCACGCCGAGGATCCCGGCGCCCATGGCGACGAAGGCGAGGACCGTGACAGGCGCTCCGCCGAAGCGGTCGGCCAGACGGCCGCCGGAGGGGCGGGACAGCGAGCCCACCAGGGAGCCGAGGAACGCGAGGCCGACCGTCGCCGAGCCGACGGCGAAGCCGGAGAACTCGGGGAAGGTGTCGGCGATGAGCTTCGGGAACACGCCGGCGAATCCGATGAAGGACCCGAAGGTGCCGATGTAGAGCACGGCCAGCAGCCAGAGGTGCGGCTCGCGGAGCGCGGCGAGGGAGGCGGCGACGTCGGACTTCGCGGTCGAGAGGTTGTCCATGCGCTTGGCGGCGCCGATCATCGCCACGACGATCAGGGGGACCCAGAGGAAGCCGGCGATCGGCAGGTTCAGCGTGGCCGCGGCGCCGACAGTGATCGCGATCGGCACGACGAGCTGCGCGACGGAGGCGCCCAGGTTGCCGCCCGCGGCGTTGAGCCCCAGAGCCCAGCCCTTCTGCGCATGCGGGTAGAAGAAGGTGATGTTCGCCATCGAACTGGCGAAGTTGCCGCCACCGAAGCCGGCGAGCGCGGCCACCAGGAGCATGACGCCGAACGGGGTCTCCGGATTCGAGACCGCGATGCCGAGTCCGACGCTGGGGATCAGCAGGAGGCCCGCCGACACGATCGTCCAGTTGCGGCCGCCGAAGCGGGGGACCATGAACGTGTACGGGATCCGCAGGGTGGCGCCGACGAGGCTCGGCATCGAGATGAGCCAGAAGATCTGCCCGGTGTCGAAGGCGAATCCGGCCGCCGGCAGCGAGACGACCACGACCGACCAGAGCTGCCAGACGACGAAGCCGAGGAACTCGGCGAAGATCGACCACCTCAGGTTGCGGGCGGCGACGGAGCGTCCCTCCGCCTCCCACTGGGCGGGGTCCTCGGGGTTCCAGCCGTCGATCCAGCGGCCAGGCCGTCGGATGATGCCGGTGGAAGCGGCGGCGGTCGTGGGGGCGGTGGTCGGGGGTGCAGCAGTCATCGTGGTCCTCCGGAGGGTGGGTGGCGCGCGCGAGGGCGCGCTCGGGACGGGGAGGTGGAGCGGTGGTGGTGCGGGGAGGAGGCGTCAGGCGTTGCGCCCGAACAGCTCCGAGACGATGTCGACCAGCTCGCGGGCGGGCGGATCGACGGCGGTGAGGAGGGGGGCGGAGGCGAGGTCGGCCCCCGCGGAGGCGGCCAGGCCGGCGAAGTAGCCGGGCGCGAGCAGGTAGGTGGCGACCACGACGCGCGCGCCGGGGTGGGCGGTGCGCTCGGCGGCGACCGCCTCCGCGACCCGCGGCTCAGCGGCCGAGATGAACGAGGTGCTCACCTCGCGGCCGAGCTCGGCGGCGAGGAGGCGGCCGGTGGTCCAGCAGTCCGCGACGGCGCCGGCGTCGCTCGAGCCGGCGGCGGCGAGCACGACGCGGTCGCCGTCGTCGAGCCCCGCCTCGTGGAGCCGGCGGGCGAGCACGCGCGCCAGGCGGGGATCGGGTCCGAGCGCGCCCGACACCCGCACCGGCCGCTCCGCCTCCGCCGCGGCCTCGGCGAGGTCGACGTGCACGTGGTAGCCGGCCGAGAGCAGCAGCGGCACGACCACCACCGGCCGGCCCGGCTCGAGAGCGTCCAGGGTCGCGGGGACGTCGGGCTGCTGCACGTCGACGAAGGAGTCGAGCACGTCCAGCGCCGGGTTGGCCCGGCGGACCGCATCGACCAGTGCGGCGACGGCACGCCTCCCGTCGTCATCGGAGGTTCCGTGGGACGCGGCGACCAGAGCGGTCCGCTGGGCGACCTCGATCCTCCCCTCCCTCTGGCGCACCTGCCAGGTGGCGAGGTGCAGCTCCGCTCGTGTGAAGCAGGCGCCGGTCTCGAGGTCGAAGACGTCCTTGTGCAGGGGCGAGGCGATCGTGGGCCGCTGCACGCCGTCGACCAGACGCGAGCCGACGATGCCGCGCGAGAGCACGGCCGCGCCGGTCGCGGGGTCGAGGTTCGAGACGGCCCGCACCCGCCCGTCGGGCAGGAGGAACAGGGCGAGCTGCACACCGCCGACCAGGGCGGCCTCGCCCCAGAGCGGCTCGAGGTCGCCGACGGCGCAGACCGGCACCCAGGTGGTGGCGGTCGTGGGGGCGAGCCGATCGAGGAGGGTCATCGCTGCGCCTTCTTCCTGCACGTGGGCCACCGCGTCCGGTCGGGCGCGATGAGGCAACGGTAGGGATCGCGCGTTTCGTGCGAGCACGCCTCCGGTGTCACGGGCGTAACGAAGCCCTCACGGCCGGCGGCGCTCGCCGAGAGGCGCGCGTCACACGCTGTTACACCGGGGCAACGACGGGGAAACGGACCGTCCCTACGGTGGACGTCATGACTCCTGGAGCGAACACCGCCGCCCGGCCCCGACGCGTGCTCGTCGTCGGAGCGGGACCCGCCGCGCACCGCCTGGTCGACGCGCTCGTCACCCGGGCCGGCGACGAGGCGCTGGAGATCACCGTCCTCGGCGAGGAGGTGCACCGTCCCTACGACCGCGTCGCACTCTCGAAGCGCCTCGACGGCGAGCACGACCTGACTCTGGGCGACGGCGCTCTGTGGGAGTCGGCGCGGCTGATCAACTCCTCCCGCGTCGTCGCGATCGATCCCGACCACCTGCGCGTCGAGCTCGCGGACGGCCGCTCCCTCGAGGGCGACGAGATCGTCCTCGCGACCGGCTCCTCCGCCACGGTCCCGCCGATCGAGGGCGCTGAGTACGGCCGCGTCTACCGCACGCTCGAGGACGTGGACGGGCTCGTCGCCGAGCTCGCCGCGTTCCGCGCCCGGCGCGGCCGCCCCGCGATCGTGGCCGTGGTCGGCGGCGGTCTGCTCGGCCTCGAGGCGGCGGGAGGCGCGCACCGGCTCGGTGCGCGCACCTCCCTCGTCCACTCCGGCCGCTGGCTGATGAGCGCGCAGCTCGACGAGGGCGCCGGGCAGGCCCTCGGCCGCATCATCTCGGCGCAGGGGATCGCGCTGCACCTCGGCAACCGGCCCACCGCGATCCTCACCTCGCCGACCGGGACGGTGCTCGGCGTCGCGCTGACCGACGGCAGCAGCATCAGCGCCGATCTCGTGGTCTTCTCCATCGGGATCACGCCGCGCGACGAGCTCGCCCGAGCGGTCGGGATCGAGGTCGCACCGCGCGGAGGCGTGGTCGTCGACGAGGCGTGCCGCACCAGCAGGGCGGGAGTCTGGGCCATCGGCGAGGTCGCCGCGATCGACGGCCGCACCGTCGGGCTCGTCGCACCCGCCAACGCGATGGCGGAGGTGGTCGCCGACCGGATCCTCGGCGGCGACGCGACCTTCCCGGGCGTCGACGACGCCACCAAGCTCAAGCTCTCGGGCGTGGAGGTCGCCAGCTTCGGCGACGCCCTCGGCACCACGGAGGGAGCGCTCGAGGTCGTCTACGCCGATCCGGCCCGCGGTCTCTACCAGAAGGTCGTCGTCTCGGACGATGCGCGCACGCTGCTCGGCGGGATGTTCGTCGGCGACGCGGGCCCCTACTCCTCCCTCCGCCCGCTGCTGGGGCGCGAGCTGCCGGCCGAGCCCGGCGCCTACCTCGCGGCGGCGGGGGCGGAGGCGCCCTCGGGCGATCTTCCGGACGACGCCCAGGTCTGCTCGTGCAACAACGTCTCGGTCGGCGAGGTCCGCCACGCGATCGGCGAGGGGTGCACCGAGCTCGGGCCGCTCAAGGCCTGCACCCGCGCGGGCACCCAGTGCGGATCGTGCGTGCCCCTGGTGAAGAAGCTGCTCGACACGGAGCTGATCCGTGCGGGCGTCGAGGTCTCCCGCGCCCTCTGCGAGCACGTGGCGCTCAGCCGCAGCGAGCTGTTCGAGTCGGTCCGCATCCTCGGGCTGCACTCGGCCGAGCAGGTGATGGAGCGCTTCGGCTCCGGGCTGGGCTGCGACGTCTGCAAGCCGGTGATCGCCTCCGTCCTCGCCACCCAGACGAACGCCTACATCCTCGACGGCGGCCAGGCGCCGCTGCAGGACACCAACGACCGCGCCCTGGCCAACATGCAGAAGGACGGCACCTACTCCGTCGTCCCGCGGATCCCCGGGGGCGAGATCACGCCGGCGAAGCTCAAGGTGATCGCCGAGGTCGCCGAGCAGTACGGCCTCTACACGAAGATCACCGGCGGGCAGCGGATCGACATGTTCGGCGCCCGCCTCGAGCAGCTGCCCGAGATCTGGCGCCTCCTCGTCGACGCCGGCTTCGAGTCGGGTCAGGCGTACGGCAAGTCGCTGCGCACGGTCAAGTCGTGCGTCGGATCGACCTGGTGCCGCTTCGGAGTCCAGGACGCGGTCGGGATGGCGGTCTTCCTCGAGGAGCGGTACCGGGGTCTCCGCTCGCCGCACAAGTTCAAGCTCGGGGTCAGCGGCTGCGCCCGCGAGTGCGCCGAGGCGCGGGGGAAGGACATCGGCGTCATCGCGAGCGACCTCGGCTGGAACCTCTACGTCGGCGGCAACGGCGGCTACCAGCCGGCGCACGCCCAGCTGCTGGCACAGGATCTCGACGACGAGACCCTGGTGCGCTACATCGACCGCTACGTCATGTACTACGTGCGCACGGCCGAGCGGCTCCAGCGGACCGCCCGCTGGCAGGAGGAGCTCCCCGGCGGACTCGAGCACGTTCGCGAGGTGGTCTGCGAGGACTCGCTCGGCATCGCCGCCGAGCTGGAGGCCGCCATGGCCACGCACGTCGACACCTACGTCGACGAGTGGGCGGCGACGCTCGCTGATCCCGACCGGCTCCGCCGGTTCCGCTCCTTCGTGAACGCCCCGGACACCGCGGATCCGCGCGTCGCGACCGTGCGCGAGCGCGGGCAGGTCCGGCCAGCAGGCCGGGACGAGAGACCGGACGGACCCGTGCTGGTCGCGGGGCCGAGGATCCCCGTCGGTCCGGCCGGGATCGGATCGGACTCGTGATGCAGCTCTCCCTCGACCTCGCCGGACGCCGCGTGCTCGTGATCGGCACCGCCTCCGGGACCCGCCGCGTGGTCGCCCGCTACCGTGCCGCCGGCGCACTCGTCCAGCGGCACGAGGCGGAGGACGCGCTCACCCAGGCGCCCCCGGCCCTGATCGTGTGGGTGGAGGGGCCGGCACCGCTCCGAGCAGCGGCGGCCGACCTCTGCCCCTGGATCGTCGACGAGGCCCCCGCGCCGACCCGGCCGGTCGGGCACGTCAGCATCGTCGGCGGCGGCCCCGGCGATCCGGATCTGATGACCCTCGCCGCCCGCCGCGCCCTCCGCGACGCGGACGTGGTGCTCTACGACCGGCTCGGTCCGCACGAGGGCCTGGCCGAGTGGGCGCCCGGCGCCGAGCTGATCGACGTCGGCAAGACGCCCGGGCATCACGCGGTGCCGCAGCACGAGATCGAGCGGCTGATGATCGTGCGGGCCCTCGCGGGCCTGGACGTCGTGCGCCTGAAGGGCGGCGATCCGTTCGTGTTCGGACGCGGGTCGGAGGAGGTGCGCGCGTGCCGGCTCGCCGGCGTCGGCTCCACGGTCGTCCCCGGAGTGACCAGCGCGATCTCGGTGCCCGCCGCCGCCGGTATCCCGGTCACCCACCGCGAGGTCAGCAGGGCCTTCACCGTGGTCTCGGGCCACGCGCCGTTCAGCGAGGAGGAGCTCGGCCATCTGGCCGGGCTGGGCGGGACGATCGTGGTGCTGATGGGAGTGAACACGCTGCCGCACCTCGTCGCCGGGCTGCAGCGCGCGGGGATGCGCGCCGACATGCCCCTCGCGATCGTCGAGCGGGGCTGGTCGCGCGACCAGCGCACGACGGTCTCCTCGGTCGGCGCAGTGCTCGGCCTGCTCGCCGAGCTGGCACCGCGCTCGCCCGCCGTGATCGTCATCGGCGAGGTGGTCCGGCAGGCCGCGTGCCATGATGCGGGGGACCCCGAGAGCATCGCCCGAGCGGTCGATGCACTGACCGCGTGAGACCCCGAGGGGGCCGAGCATGACCGGCACCGATCCCGACGCCGCCGTGGGGTTCCGACCCGACCAGCTGGACGGCTTCCGCATCGGGGTCACCTCCGACCGCCGCTCCGAGGACCTGATCGCCGCGTTCGAGCGCCGCGGTGCCGCCGTCACACACGCCCCCACCATCCGCATGCGCGGCGTCGACACTGAGGGCGCGCTCGAGGAGGAGACCCGCGCCATCGTCGCCGCCCGCCCCGACGTGCTCCTCGCCACCACCTCCTACGGCCTCCGGCGCTGGCTCGAGGCCGCGGACGCCGCGGGTATCGAGCTGGCCGACGCGCTGTCCTCCGCGCGGATCCTCGTCCGCGGACCCAAGGCGCGCGGAGCGATCCGCGCGGCGGGTCTCGACGACCACGGGATGAGCGAGCGCGAGACGACCACCTCCCTCGTCGACCTGGCCCTGCGCGAGGGCGTCGCCGGCCGCACGATCGCGGTGCAGCTGCACGGATTCACCGATCCGGCTCAGCTGCAGCGTCTCCGCGACGCCGGCGCCCGGGTGCTCACGGCCGCGCCCTACCGCTGGAGCGTGCACGAGGACTCGGCCCGGGTGCTGCGGCTGATCGACGCGGTCTGCGGAGGGGGCATCGACGCCGTCACCTTCACCAGCGCGCCGGCGGTGGAGGCGCTCTTCACGGTCGCGGAGGCCGCGGGCCGCCTCGACGACCTCCAGGCGGCGTTCCGCGAGACGGTGGTCGCCGCCGCCGTCGGCCCCGTGACCGCGGCACCCCTGGTCGAGGCAGGGATCCTCCCGGTCGTGCCGGACCGGTTCCGGATGGGCGCGCTCATCCGCCTGACCTGCGAGCACCTCGAGCAGGCGTCGCCCCGCATCGAGACGGCCTTCGGCACTCTCGAGCTCCGCGGCCGGCACGCCGTCCTGGGCGGGATCCGGGTGGCGCTGACCCCGGTCGCGCTCGCACTGTTCCGGACTCTCGTCGCCGCCGAGGGCGCGACCGTCGCGCGTCACGTCCTCGCGGCCTCCGCGCCGGAGGCTCTGGACGACCACGCGGTCGACGTCGCCGTCAGCCGCCTCCGTCAGGCCCTCCCCGAACCGCGGCTCGTGGCGACGGTGATCAAGCGCGGCTACCGGCTCGCGACTCCGCTCTGAGCGGCGGCGCGGTGCGGCTGCGGCCCTCTCCGCGCCGTCGCGGACGGGCGACCGCTCGAGGCCGCGCCGGGCGCGGTGCCACACTGAGCGCGTGAGCAGGCTGAGGGTCGTCGTCGCGCCCGACTCCTTCAAGGGGTCGGCGAGCGCGGTCGAGGTCGCGCGCGCGATCGCCGAGGGCTGGAGCGCTGCGCGCTCGGGGGACGAGGTCGTCCTCGCACCGATGGCCGACGGGGGAGAGGGCACGGTCGACGCCTTCGCGCTCGCGGTCCCGGGGTCGCTTCGGCTGCCGGTCGTCGTGCCCGGCCCGGACGACCGGCCGGTCCGCGCCTGGTGGCTGCTGCTCCCCGACGGGACCGCCGTCGTCGAGCTCGCCTCCACGAGCGGCATCACGCTGCTCGACCCGCTCCGCCCGCTCACCGCGCACACCCGCGGCTTCGGCCGTGCGATCTCCGCCGCCCTCGACGCGGGGGCGCACGCCCTGCTGCTGGCGATCGGCGGCAGCGCCTCGACCGACGGCGGAGTCGGGGCGCTCCGCGAGCTCGGCGCCCGCTTCACCACCGCCTCCGGCCGCGACCTCGGCGACGGAGGCGGTGCGCTGCCCGCGCTCGCCGCCGCCGACCTCCGCGGGCTCCGTCCTCCGCCGCCCGGAGGCGCGGTCGTGCTCAGCGACGTCACGACCCCGCTGCTCGGCGACTCCGGGGCGGCCCGCGTCTTCGGGCCGCAGAAGGGGGCCGGTCCGGAGGACGTCCTCCTCCTCGAGAGCGGCCTCCGCCGTCTGTCCGCGCATCTGGAGGCGGATCCCGAGGCGCCCGGCTCGGGGGCGGCGGGCGGGACGGGCTTCGGGCTGCTCGCCTGGGGCGCGCGCCCGACCTCCGGCGCCGGCGCCGTCGGACGGGCGATCGGGCTTCCGGCTCTCCTGGCGGGCGCGGACGTCGTGATCACGGGGGAGGGGCGCTTCGACGCGCAGTCCGCCTCGGGCAAGGTCCCTGTGCACGTCCTCGCACTCGCCGAGGCGGTCGGGGCGCGGACGCTCCTCGTCGCCGGGGCGATCGCGGCGCCGACCTCCGGCTTCTCCGCGGCGGCGTCGCTGACCGAGGCGGCGGGCTCCTCGTCCGCGGCCCTCGCGGACCCGCTCCCGCACCTGCGCGCCGTCGCCCGGGAGTGGGCCGCACGGCTGCTCTGACCACTCGCGGTGTCGGTGGTCGGGCGTACCGTCCGGGCATGCCCCGTGATGCGATCCGACCACCACATCGTGTGGTCGGGCCGCCGCGCGGACCCCACCGGTCGGGCATGCCGACACGCCGTGGCGCGTTGTACACAGTGAACGGGATCCTTCTGTCCACACCTGTGGACGGTTCGTCCGGATCCGCGTCCTTCCGCGGTTCCACGGGCTCCGGCCTGTGGATGAACGGGGGAGGAACCGGTGGATAACTACACGGCTGTAACTACTACGTCTAGTGGGCTGACACCGGCCCGCCCCCTATATGTAGTATTGCTGAGCAGGTCGGAGCGAGAGCCCCACCGGCACCCAGAACTCACCGGACCATCCTCCGACCCCGCCCGCATCGCGAGCCGCCGGTCGGGGAGCGGCACCGGGACACCCCCTCCGAAAGGCGACACCCATGGCTGTGACGGTCTACACCAAGCCCTCCTGCGTCCAGTGCACCGCGACGTACCGCGCCCTCGACAGCAAGGGCATCGACTACGAGGTGTTCGACCTCTCCGTGGACGAGAAGGCCCTCGAGGCCGTCAAGGCCCTCGGCTACCTCCAGGCGCCGGTCGTCATCACGGACGACGATCACTGGTCCGGCTTCCGCCCCGACAAGATCGCGACCCTCTGAGGCGCACGAGCGGCGATCCGCGGCGTTGTCGGCGGGCGCCGTAGCGCCGCTACGGCTTCCTTCTCCGCCTTGCGGCTCACCACCCGTGCACCTCAGAGGCGGGACCGAGACAGCAGCTGACGAGGAGAGGGGCCGGAGGATGAGCGGGCTCGTGTACTTCTCCAGCAGCTCGGGGAACACGCACCGGTTCATCGAGAAGCTCGGACGGCCGGCGCAGCGCATCCCGCTCCACGCCCGCCGCGACGGAGCCGCCCTCGACACGCTCCACGTCCACGAGCCGTACGTGCTCGTCCTCCCCACCTACGGCGGGGGCAACGGCGGAGGGGCGGTCCCCAAGCAGGTCATCCGGTTCCTCAACGATCCGTGCAACCGCTCCCTGATCCGCGGCGTCATCGGCGCCGGCAACACGAACTTCGGCGAGGCGTACTGCCTCGCCGGCGACATCATCGCCCGCAAGTGCGAGGTGCCGCACCTCTATCGATTCGAAGTATTCGGAACACCCGACGACGTCCGCGCCGTCGACGAAGGATTGGACACGTTTTGGACGCAGCAGTGATCGACGCTCCCCGCGACGCCGCACAGATGGACTACCACTCGCTCAACGCGATGCTGAACCTCTACGGCCCGAACGGAGAGATCCAGTTCGACAAGGACCGCGAGGCCGCTCGCGAGTTCTTCCTGCAGCACGTCAACCAGAACACGGTGTTCTTCCACACGCTCAAGGAGCGCCTCGACTACCTGGTCGAGAAGGAGTACTACGAGCAGGCCGTGCTCGACCAGTACTCGTTCGAGTTCATCCAGCAGCTCAACGACCTGGCGTACTCGAAGAAGTTCCGCTTCGCGACCTTCCTCGGCGCGTTCAAGTACTACACCTCGTACACGCTCAAGACGTTCGACGGGAAGCGCTACCTCGAGCGCTTCGAGGACCGCGTCGTGATGACCGCCCTCGGCCTCGCCCAGGGCGACGAGACGCTCGCGACCGCCCTCGTCGAGGAGATCGTCGCCGGCCGCTTCCAGCCCGCGACCCCGACCTTCCTCAACACCGGCAAGGCCCAGCGCGGCGAGCTCGTCTCCTGCTTCCTGCTGCGCATCGAGGACAACATGGAGTCGATCGCCCGCGGCATCAACTCCGCGCTCCAGCTCTCCAAGCGCGGCGGCGGCGTCGCCCTCTCGCTCTCGAACATCCGCGAGGCCGGCGCCCCGATCAAGCAGATCGAGAACCAGTCCTCGGGCATCATCCCCGTGATGAAGCTTCTCGAGGACAGCTTCAGCTACGCCAACCAGCTCGGCGCGCGCCAGGGCGCGGGAGCGGTGTACCTCTCGGCGCACCACCCCGACATCCTCCGCTTCCTCGACACCAAGCGCGAGAACGCCGACGAGAAGATCCGCATCAAGACGCTCTCCCTCGGCGTCGTCGTGCCCGACATCACGTTCGAGCTCGCGAAGAACAACGAGGACATGTACCTCTTCTCGCCCTACGACGTCGAGCGCGTCTACGGCATCCCCTTCGGTGACATCTCCCTCTCGGAGAAGTACCGCGAGATGGTCGACGACCCGCGCATCAAGAAGACCAAGATCTCGGCGCGCGAGTTCTTCCAGACCATCGCCGAGATCCAGTTCGAGTCGGGCTACCCCTACATCGTGTTCGAGGACACGGTGAACCAGGCGAACCCGATCAAGGGCCGCATCAACATGTCCAACCTCTGCTCCGAGATCCTCCAGGTCAACACCCCGACGACCTACAACGAGGACCTCTCCTACGCGCAGATCGGCAAGGACATCTCCTGCAACCTCGGCTCGCTGAACATCGCGCTGACGATGGACTCGCCCGACTTCGGCCGCACCATCGAGACCGCGATCCGCGGCCTCACCTCGGTGTCCGACCAGTCGCACATCACCTCGGTCCGCTCGATCGAGGACGGCAACGACAAGTCGCACGCCATCGGCCTCGGCCAGATGAACCTGCACGGCTACCTCGCCCGCGAGCGGATCCACTACGGATCCGAGGAGGGCATCGACTTCACCAACATCTACTTCTACTCGGTGCTGTTCCACGCCCTGCGCGCCTCCAACAACCTCTCCATCGAGCGCGGCACCACCTTCGAGGGCTTCGCCGACTCGACGTACGCCTCGGGAGCGTTCTTCGACACCTACACGGAGAAGGAGTGGGCGCCGGCCACCGAGCGCGTCGCCCGCCTCTTCGCCGACTCGGGCATCGCGGTCCCCACCCAGGACGACTGGCGCGCGCTCAAGACCTCGGTCATGGAGCACGGCATCTACAACCAGAACCTGCAGGCCGTCCCGCCGACCGGCTCGATCTCGTACATCAACAACTCGACGTCCTCGATCCACCCGATCGCGTCGAAGATCGAGATCCGCAAGGAGGGCAAGCTCGGCCGCGTCTACTACCCGGCGCCGTTCATGACGAACGACAACCTGGAGTACTACCAGGACGCGTACGAGATCGGCTACGAGAAGATCATCGACACCTACGCCGCGGCCACGCAG
The DNA here is from genome assembly GCF_002932755.1 of Rathayibacter sp. AY1B6. NCBI lineage: Bacteria > Bacillati > Actinomycetota > Actinomycetes > Micrococcales > Microbacteriaceae > Rathayibacter > Rathayibacter sp. AY1B6. Next base: position 57,554 of record NZ_PSWL01000013.1, on the reverse strand, counting down.
CACGTCGACCAGGGCCTCTCGCTCACGCTCTTCTTCAAGGACACCGCGACCACCCGCGACGTGAACCGCGCCCAGATCTACGCCTGGCGCAAGGGCATCAAGACGATCTACTACATCCGCATCCGTCAGCTGGCGCTCGAGGGCACCGAGCTCGACCAGTGCGTCTCGTGCATGCTCTAGAGCACGCCGCCCCACCCCCCTCCGCACGACCCATCCGCAGCAGCGAGAAGGAATCATGACTCCCCCCGAGAAGCTCAAGCTCGTCGACTCCGTCCAGGCGATCAACTGGAACCGGATCCAGGACGACAAGGACGTCGAGGTGTGGAACCGCCTCACGAGCAACTTCTGGCTGCCCGAGAAGGTCCCGCTGTCGAACGACATCCAGTCGTGGAACACGCTCACGCACCAGGAGCAGCAGCTCACGATGCGCGTGTTCACCGGCCTCACCCTGCTCGACACCGTGCAGGGCACCGTCGGTGCCGTGTCGCTGATCCCGGACGCGATCACGCCTCACGAGGAGGCCGTCTACACGAACATCGCGTTCATGGAGTCGGTCCACGCCAAGTCGTACTCCTCGGTGTTCTCGACCCTGTCGAACACCCAGGACATCGACGAGGCCTTCCGCTGGTCGATGGAGAACCCGAACCTGCAGAAGAAGGCGTCCATCGTGATGGACTACTACCGCGGCGACGACCCGCTGAAGCGGAAGGTCGCCTCCACGCTGCTGGAGTCGTTCCTCTTCTACTCGGGCTTCTACCTGCCGATGTACTGGTCCTCGCGTGCCAAGCTCACCAACACGGCCGACCTCGTGCGCCTGATCATCCGCGACGAGGCCGTGCACGGCTACTACATCGGCTACAAGTTCCAGAAGGGACTCGAGCGGGTCGACCAGGCCAAGCGCGACGAGATCAAGGACTACACGTTCTCGCTGCTCTACGAGCTCTACGACAACGAGGCGCAGTACACGCAGGACCTCTACGACCAGCTCGGCCTGACCGAGGACGTCAAGAAGTTCCTGCACTACAACGCCAACAAGGCGCTGATGAACCTCGGTTACGAGCCGATGTTCCCCAAGCAGGTCACCGATGTGAACCCCGCGATCCTGTCGGCCCTCTCGCCCAACGCGGACGAGAACCACGACTTCTTCTCGGGCTCCGGCTCCTCCTACGTGATCGGCAAGGCCGTGAACACCGAGGACGAGGACTGGGACTTCTAGGCCCGTGCATCCGATGCCTGAAGTAGGCGCAAAAATGAGGGGCGACCTCGCTGGACTAAATGTCAGCGAGGCCGCCCCTCATGCGCGAGGGCCGCCATTAGCAAGGCTCACCCTTGAAAAACTTCTAAGTTTGACGATTGGATTTTGAATTGAACATTTACCGCCATACGCCAAAGGGGCCTGGTGAAACGTGGAAGACCGGCCAGCGCGTACCTGAACCGGGGCTGTGGGCAGACCAGTACGGCGACGTCACATGGTTCAGGCAGGGGGCAACGTTCCCGCCTTGCCTTAATCGTAAGGGTGAAGGTGCCTTCCGGCACCTTGTTGAACCTGCCGTTGCAGCGGCTTAGAACAACCGAGTAATCACCTGAATTATGAGTAAGCGAGGGGCGTGGATGTTTCCGCGCCCCTCGTTTGCGCTAACCGGTCTTGCGCTGTACAACAGCGAATCGCTCCGATAATTTCCGATTCAGAGCGACCAGACGAGGCTAACACCGGGTGCGCCGCCAGTCCAGCCAGCTGGAGCCGTCGGCGCAAACCGTCAAAGGGCGAGCCGCATCAGCACGCGCGGGAAGCCGTTCAGCACCGAGGTCGTGTCCGCGGCCTTCTCGAAGCCCGCGAGCTCGAACAGCGAGCGCGTGCCGACGTACGCCATCGTCAAGTCGACCTCCGCGCCGGCGTTGTCGACCGGGTAGCCCTCGATCGCCGGGGCCCCGTGGGCTCGGGCGAACTCGACGGCGCCCTGGAGCAGCGGATGCGAGATGCCGCGCCCGCGGAAGCCGGGCCGCACGCGGAGGCACCACACGCTCCACACGTCGAGGCCGTCCACGTGCGGGATGCGCCGGTTCGTCGCGAAGCTCGTATCGGCCCGGGGGTGCACCGCCGCCCAGCCGACCACCTCGTCGCCGTCGTACGCGACGACGCCCGGAGGCGGGTCCTCCGCCACGAGCTCGCGCACCCGGTCCCCGCGCGCCGGCCCCTTCAGCTCGCGGTTCTCCTTCGACGAGAGGAGGCGGTAGCTCAGGCACCAGCACACGTTCGAGTCGGGCTTCTTCGGGCCGACCATCGTCGCGACCTCGTCGAAGACGGTCGCGGGGCGCACCTCGATCGTCATGCCGGAAGCCTTCCACTGCGGGCTCGGGCCGACAAGGTACGCAACCGAGGATGAGAGACGGATCCGGGCGCTCAGCGCACCGCCAGGTCGTCCCGTCCTCGATCGCGCACGCGGACCAGTGACCACTCCGCCGGATGAATGCAACCCCGACCCCCTGTTGGACGGCGCCCAGGCGGGGCGCCTACCGTGGACGAGGTATCCAACGAAGGAGCACTCCCTTGAAGCACGTCCCCCTCGGCACCTCCGGTGTCGACTCCCCGAACGTCGTCCTCGGCCTCATGCGCATCCCCGACATGACCGACGAGGCCATCCGCGGTCTCGTCGGCGCCGCCCGCGACTCCGGCATCGACTTCTTCGATCACGCCGACGTCTACGGCAAGACGCTGCACCAGTGCGAGGAGCGCTTCGCCGAGGCGATGGCGCTGACCTCCTCCGAGCGCGAGCAGATCGTGCTGCAGACCAAGGCGGGCATCGTCGGCGACGGCCCGTACTTCGACTTCTCCTACGAGCACCTGATGGCCTCGGTCGAGGGCTCGCTGAAGGCCCTGCGCACCGACTACATCGACGTCCTGCTCCTGCACCGGCCCGACGCACTCGTCGAGCCCGACGAGGTGGCGCGGGCGTTCGACGAGCTGCACGCGTCCGGCAAGGTGAAGCACTTCGGCGTCTCCAACCAGACGCCATACCAGATCGAGCTGCTGAAGAAGTCGCTGAACCAGCCGATCGTGGCGAACCAGCTGCAGCTCTCGATCACCCACGCGCCGCTGATCGCGCAGGGCGTCGCCTCGAACATGGTCGGCGAGGACCAGTCCGTCATGCGCGACGCCGGCATCCTCGACTACTGCCGCCTGAACGACATCACCGTGCAGGCGTGGTCGCCCTTCCAGGCCGGGTTCTTCACGGGCGTGTTCCTCGACAACCCGGCGTACCCCGAGCTGAACGCCGCGATCGACCGGCTCGCCGCGAAGTACGACGTCCCGGCGATCGCGGTGGCCACCGCCTGGATCACCCGCCACCCGGCGGGCATGCAGGTCGTGCTCGGCACGACCACCGAGCAGCGCGTGCGCGATGCGGCCCTCGGCTCCGATCTGCCGCTCACGCGGCCGGAGTGGTACGAGCTGTTCCGCGCGGCGGGCTACCTCGTCCCCTAGAGCTCCCACCCCGGAGGAAATGCGCGTCGGCGCAGAGGAGGCACGCACCCGCGAGGGCGCGTGCCTCCTTCTCGTGCGCCCCGCGAGATGCCACCTGTGCGGGCGACACGCCGTCCCGGAGCGCCACAGGTGGCATCTCGCGGACGTGAGCCTGGTCCGGGAATAGGAACGGCACCCCTGCGTTGAACTTGAGCGTAACCGACTCAACTTCCTCAGGAGGACAGGTGCCCGACAACTACAGCGAGGCCGGAGCGAGCTCGTTCGACGACTTCCTCGCCCGCTACCTCGACGGTGAGCGCGCCCGCGCGGCGCGGTCGATCGACCTCAGCCGATTCCTCACCGCCCGTACCCGCGACATCCTGCAGTCCGCAGGACGCTTCGCCCTCGAGCGCGGCCAGACCGAGCTCGACGCCCTGCACGTGCTCCGCGTGCTCATCGACGACGAGACCGTCTCGCAGGCCGTGCGCCGCATCGGCGTCGACCCCGCCGCCATCGCCACCGCCGCGGAGGCGCGCCTCCCGCAGGCCGACGAGGCCCACGCCTCGCAGAACGCGGCCACCATCACCCCCAGCGCGCAGCGCGCGCTGTTCCACGCCTACCAGGTCGCCCGCTCCAGCGGCTCGACCTACATCGAGCCCGAGCACCTCTTCTTCGCGCTCGTGCTCGGCCAGGACGCCCCCGCCGGGCAGGTCCTCGCCCGGGCCGGCGTCACCGCCGAGGCCCTCACCCAGGGCATGCGCGAGGCCGAGGCCCCGCAGCAGCAGGAGGCGGGGGAGCCCTCTTCCGACACCCCGATGCTCGACAGGTTCGGCACCGACCTCACTGCTCTCGCCCGCGAGGGCCGGCTCGACCCGGTCATCGGGCGCACCGACGAGATCGAGCAGACCGTCGAGATCCTCAGCCGCCGCACCAAGAACAACCCGGTGCTCGTCGGCGAGGCCGGCGTCGGCAAGACCGCGATCGTCGAGGGCCTGGCCCGCGCGATCGTCTCGGGAGAGGTCCCCGAGCAGCTGCGCGGCAAGCGCGTGATCTCGCTCGACCTCCCTGGCATGCTGGCCGGCACCCGCTACCGCGGCGACTTCGAGGAGCGCCTCACCGGCACCATGGACGAGATCGCGGCGCACGCCGGCGAGCTGATCGTCTTCATCGACGAGGTCCACACCGTCGTCGGTGCGGGCGGAGGCGGCGAGGGCGGCATGGACGCGGGCAACATCCTCAAGCCGCGTCTGGCCCGGGGCGAGCTGCACCTGGTCGGCGCCACCACGCTCAAGGAGTACCGCACCATCGAGAAGGACCCGGCACTGGAGCGGCGCTTCCAGCCGGTCCGCGTCGGGGAGCCCGGCATCGAGGACGCGATCGCCATCCTGCACGGTCTGCGCCCCGCCTACGAGGAGCACCACCGCGTGCGCTTCACGGACGAGGCCCTTCGCGCCTCGGTCGAGCTCTCGGCCCGGTACCTCACCGACCGCGTGCTGCCGGACAAGGCGATCGACCTGATCGACCAGGCCGGCGCGCGCCTCCGCCTCCGCCTGGGAGCGGGCGTCGACACCGGCGCTCTGCTCGAGCGTCTGGCGACCCTGGAGGCCGACAAGAACGCGGCCGTCTCGGCCGAGCACTACGAGGAGGCGTCCCGCGTCCGCGACGAGATCACCGCCGTGCAGGCGGAGCTCGACGCGGCCACCGGCAGCGCCCCCGCGGAGGCGGTGGTCGGCGAGACCGAGATCGCGGCCGTCATCGCCCGCGCCACCGGCATCCCGGTGTCGCGGCTCACGGAGGGGGAGCGCGAGCGCCTCGCGCACCTCGAGACCGAGCTGCACCAGCGGGTCATCGGCCAGGACGACGCGGTCACCGCGGTCGCCCGGGCCGTCCGCCGCAGCCGCACCGGCCTCGGCGACTCCTCACGTCCCGTCGGCTCGTTCCTGTTCCTCGGCCCGACCGGTGTCGGCAAGACGGAGCTGGCGCGCACCCTCGCGGGCTCGCTCTTCGCCGATGAGCAGTCGGTGATCCGCTTCGACATGAGCGAGTTCGGCGAGCGTCACACGGTCTCGCGGCTGGTCGGCGCCCCTCCCGGGTACGTCGGCTACGACGAGGCCGGTCAGCTGACCGAGCGCGTGCGCCGGAACCCGTACTCGGTGGTCCTCTTCGACGAGATCGAGAAGGCGCACCCCGATGTGTTCAACCTGCTGCTGCAGGTGCTCGATGATGGACGCCTGACCGACGGCCAGGGCCGGACGGTCGATTTCCGCAACACGGTGATCATCATGACCTCGAACCTCGGGTCGGAGTTCCTGGCCTCGCGGTCGGGTGCGCTCGGCTTCGTCGCTCAAAGCGACGCGTCGGCCGAGGGCTTCGCCTCGGAGAAGGACCTGCGCGACCGCGTCATGGGCCGTCTCCGCGAGGCGATGCGGCCCGAGTTCCTCAACCGGATCGACGAGATCGTCCTGTTCCGCCGCCTCGGCCGCGAGCAGCTGCGGGAGATCGTCGGCATCGTCCTCGACACCACGCGCTCCCGCCTCGCCCCCCGCGAGGTGACGCTCGAGGTGACGGAGGCGGCCGTCGACTGGCTCGCCGAGAACGGCTACGAGCCGCAGTACGGTGCCCGGCCCCTGCGCCGGCTCGTGCAGCGCTCCATCGACGACCGGATCGCCGACCTGTTCGTCAGCGGCGAGGTCTCCGACGGAGGCGCGGTCCGCGTCGACGCCGTCGGCGGCGAGCTGCTGGTGACCTCGCCCGCCGCACTCCCGCTGGCCGCGTAGCCGGTCCCGCTCGGACCCCGGTCCCTCCTCCTCCCGCGAGCAGCGCCCGCGGAGGGGGAGGGATGGGTGTCTTCGCATCCCCACGGCTTGCCACAGCGGTCCGGGCGGGATAGACACGAGGGCACGAGAACCGGAGGCACGATGTCGAACCCGCGCTACTACGACCCCGTGGGCAAGGCGGTCCGGGCGCTGCTCGTGCTGAGCCTGGTCTGCTTCGCCCTGGCGGTGGGCATGTTCGCCCTCGACATCGTCATGCCGGGCACGATGACGGACGAGCGGCGGCCCTGGGCCGAGGCCAGCGGGGCGCTCGCCTCGTTCGGCGTGCTGGCCCTCATCGTCTACTTCGCGACCGTCGCGATCGTCGGCGCGATCCGGGGCCGCGGGCAGTAGCCCCCGCTCCGACGCCGCCGTCCGACGAGAACGCGTCCGGCCCGCGGGATCCGAGGATCTTCGCGGGCCGGACGCGTTCTCGCGAGCCGTCAGGCGCCGGTCAGGGGCACTTCTTCGCGGTGATCGTCACCTTCAGCGTGGCGTCCGGAGCGACGGGGGAGCCGCCGGCCGGCTCCTGCCCGGTGACCTGGCCGGCGTCGGGCGCCTTCGGGTCCTCGGCGCAGGCGAGCGTGATCTTCGTGAAGCCGGCGGCGCCGAAGGCGTTCTTCGCGGCCTCCAGATCCTGGCCCGTCACGTTCGGCACGATCTTCTGGTCGCCGGAGCTGGTGAACACGGTGATCGCGGTGCCCCGGGGGGCCGAGCCCGACGGGTCGGCGCGGGTGACCGTCCCGACCGCTGCGTCGCTCGCCTCCGTGCCGCCCTGGACGACGCCGAAGCCGGCTGCCTCGAGCTTGGCCTCGGCGTCGGCGGAGGAGAGCCCGACGACGTCCGGGATGTCCACCTTCGGGACGACCTGCAGCGAGCCGTCGGCCTCCGGGAAGTCGGTGCCGCCGTACTTCGCGTCGGCGGCGCGCATCACGACCGGCCAGATGCGGTGGCGCGCGGTGGCGGCGGATCCGGAGTCGAAGGAGTAGCGGCCGAGGCGCAGGTTCGCGTCGCCCTTCACGTTGAACACGCCGACGGCGGTCGCGACGCGGGTGCTCGCTCCGGTCATCCAGGTGGCCTTCGCATCGTCGGTGGTGCCGGTCTTGCCGATCAGCGGCACCCCGTCGCCGGTGCGGGAGGCCACGGCCGTCCCTCCGCCGGTGAAGGTCGCCTGCAGGGCGACGGCCGCGGTGGCGGCTACGTTGCGGTCGATCGACTGGCGGCAGTTCGCCGGGGGCACCGGCTGGTCGGCTCCGGCCGAGTCGGTGATGCGGTCGATCGCGACGGGGTCGCAGGTCGTGCCGCCGGAGGCGATGGTGGCGAAGGCGCCGGCCATCGAGAGGGGCGAGACGTAGTTGGTGCCGAGCACCGACGACGGGTTGTGCTCGAGCTCCTCGCCGCTGCCCTGCTTCACGCCCATGTCGACCGCGGTGTCGCGGATGCCGCACAGGTCGAGCTCACGGGCCATGCCGACGAAGCCGGTGTTGAGGGAGGTCTTGGTGAAGGACACCGGGGTGCCGACCTCGCCCGTGCCGCCCTCGTCGTTCTTGGCGCTCGTCTCGTTGCTCGTGTCGGTGCCGCCGGCGACGCAGGAGTCCGTGAAGGTGCCCCAGGTGGACTTGCGGGTGCCGTCGACCGACTCGTTGATGCTGTGGCCCTCCTTCAGCCACTCCACCAGGGTGAAGAGCTTGTAGGTCGAGCCCGGCTGGATCCCGGAGGATCCGCCGTTGGCCTGATCGGTGCTGTAGTTCACGGCGCTGTAGGACGGGTCGGTCGTGAGGACGTCCGGATCCTGCGAGTACTTCTTGTTCTGGGTCATCGCGAGCACGCGCCCGGATCCGACCTCGACGCTGACCGAGACGGCCCCGACGTCGAAGTTCCAGGTCTGCGGGACCTGCGCGTCGACGGCGGCGACGGCCGCGTCCTGCAGGCCGACGTCGAGCGTCGTGTAGACGTCGAGGCCGCCGCGGCGGAAGTTGGTCCAGCGGGTGTCCTCGTCGGCGCCGAAGATCTCGTTGTTCTTCAGGACGTTGGTGACGTAGTCGCAGAAGAAGCCGGCGTTGCCCGCGGTCGAGCAGCCGGTGCTGGGCTGGGTGATGCGGGGCTCGATCGGAGTGGCCACGGCGGCGTCGTGGTCCTCCTGCGAGATCTTCCCCTCCTCGAGCATCTTGCCGATGATGTAGTCGCGGCGGTCCTTGTTGCGGGCGTAGCCGTTCGCGGCGCCGTTGTCCGGATTGTCGGGCTGGTCGATCCGCAGGACGGCCGGGTTGTTGACGATCGCGATGAGGCTCGCGGCCTGAGCGATCGAGAGATCCGCGGCCGAGGTCGCGTAGTAGTAGTTCGCGGCGGTCTCGAGGCCGTAGGTGGTGCCTCCGAAGAACGCGATGTTGAGGTAGCCCTGGAGGATCTGGTCCTTCGTGTACTGCTTCTCGAGGCCGATGGCGAGCTTCATCTCGCGGAGCTTGCGCTCGGGGGAGGTGCGGGTGGCCTCGTCGATCGCGGCCGCGCGCTCGGCGTCGTCCGAGATGTTGCGGACGGCCTTCTCGACGAGCACGTTCTTCACGTACTGCTGGGTGATCGAGGAACCGCCCTGCACGTCGTTGCCGAGCACGTAGGTCTGCGCGACGGCGCGGAGAGTGCCGGGGAGGTCGACTCCGCCGTGGTCGTAGAAGCGGGGGTCCTCGCCCGAGACGGCGGCGTCCTTGGCGGCCTGGGCGATGCGGTCGAGCGGCACCTCGACGCGGTTCTCGACGTAGAAGGAGGCGAGCAGCTGCGGGGATCCGTCGGAGCCGGTCGCGTAGATGTTGCTCTTCTCGGAGAGCTTGTCGACCTCGAGGTAGTCGGGCAGTCCGTCGAAGACGCCGATCGACTGGTTCGCGGCGACTCCGGCGAGCGCCACGGCGGGGGTGACGGTGACGGTCACGAGGACTCCGGCCACGACGCTCATGCCCAGGAAGCCCACGATCGCCTTGACCACACCACCGGTGGTCCTTCTGTCGGACGCCAAACCTTCTCCTTCGCGAATCCCCCCGGATGCTGCGACGACCGCGGCCGACGCCCTGCACGCTCCGTGCGGCAGGTCAACCTCGACAGACTAACCCGAGAGCCCCCGAAGACGAAGGCCCGGCCAGAGGCCTGAAAAGACCCTGACCGCCACCCGGGCGACGGCGTTCCCTAGGCTGTCGGCATGGCGAGCCCCTCCTCCGACCCCCGACCGGCCGAAGCGACGACCTCGGAGGCCGCTCCGGTCGCGCCCCCGCAGGTCGTCCCCGCACCGCCCACGGGCGCCCTCTCGTACGCTCTCGGCTTCCTCGCGTTCATCGGGATCCCGTTCCTCAGCCTGATCGTGGGCGGCATCGTCATGGCGTCCGTGTACCCTTCCGCCCGGAGGAAGGGCGGGCTCGCCGCGGAGAACGCGCGGAACGCGGCGAACTGGGGGCTGACCGTGATCCTGATCGGAGTCGTGACGCTCGGTGCGCACGTCGTGCTGCTCTTCGCCGCCTCCGACACCCCGCTCGCGAAGGACTTCTACCCGATCGGCATCCCGATCACGCTGTTCGCCGTGCTCTGGCTGGTGCACTTCGTGCTGATCATCTGCGGACTGGTGAAGGCGAACCAGCGCGAGGTGTTCCGGCCGCGCATCGCGATCCCGTTCCTGCGCCCACCCGCGGCCTGAGCTCAGGCGCCGACGGGCCAGAGGTAGTCGAGGCCCGGCGGCGTGCCGGGGAACAGCGGGCCGTAGTGGTCCTCGTCCTTGGTCACGAGCTTGGAGCGGTGCGAGAGGTGCAGCCGCTCGTCGCCGAACCACGGCGGGAGCGGGTAGTCGCCGGTCAGGTAGGCGGCGAGATCCTCCGGGGCGGCGGCGAGGGCCTCCTCGGTCTTCACGAGGCACGTGTCGGCGAAGCCGCGCTCCGTCCACTCCGCGCAGGTCTCGCGCTGGTAGGTCATCAGCGCCGGCCGGTAGCCCCGCCACATCCGCGTGACGGGGTGGTTCTGCCAGCCGTACCCCGGGACGGTCAGCGCCCGCATGACCTGCAGCGTCTCGACGCGCTGCTTGCCGAGCCGCTTGCTGTCGAGGGCGCGGACGCTGCGGTGGAAGTCGGGGTAGGGGAGGAAGGTCTGCACGCCTCCCAGTCAACAGCGGCCCGTCTCCCTCCGGCCACCCTCCCGTCACGCCGATGTCGCCTGGCGTGCGTAGCGTCCGGGGCATGACCGGACTCCCCCTCCTCGCCACCGACGACGTGCAGCTGCGCTGGGCGCGGCCCGAGGTCCTCGACTCCGCCCGCCACCGGATGCTGCGCCTGCTCACCCTCGCCGAGCGCCTCCGGTACGAGGCGACGGGGCGGCGTGAGGTCCGCGACAGCTTCCTCCTGGGCCGGGTACTCGTGCGCGAGCTGGCCGCCGAGACGCTCGGGATCGACCCGCTCGAGGTCGCGGTGGACGCGCGCTGCGAGCGCTGCTCCGGTCCGCACGGCCGGCCGGCGCTCCGCGGCGAGCATCCGGCGCTGGAGCGGATGCGGATCAGCATCGCGCACTGCGACGGCGCAGTCGTCGCGGCGCTGGCGACCGGCCGCGACATCGGGATCGACGCGGTGCGCGCCCGCAGCGTCCGCGATCGGGTGGCCTCCGGGGTGACGACGGCGGAGCAGGTGCTCGTCGATCTGCGCTCGCAGGCGGTCGCGAAGGCCGACGGGCGCGGGACGTCCAGCGACGAGCCGATCCGCTTCCGCACCCGGGAGGGCGCGACGGAGGCGTGGATCGAGGGCTCGAGCCGGTACTTCGCCGTCTCGGAGCCCACGGTCCACTCGGCGCTCGTGGTGGCGGTCGCGGTCGCTCAGGAGTGACCGCGGGGCGTCGTCCCCGGGCGATGCGCCGGCCGGCGCCTAGGCGAACAGCGACAGCGTGATCGTCGAGTGGTAGGAGCCCGACTCCACGTCGGGTTCGGCGAGCAGCCGCAGCTCGGCGTCGGCGCTCCAGGTGCCGGCTCCGCCGGCGGCTCCGAGCAGCAGCGCGTCGCGCAGGCCCGTGCCGCCCTCGAGTGCCGAGGCGACCGGCCCGCCGGCGGCGGCGCCGGTGCCGGTGAGGACCCGCGGGGTCCAGCCGAGGTGGTCTGCTCCGATCGACGCGCTCGCACTGGTGAGGGCGCTCGCCGAGGCGAGGACGTACCAGGCCGTCGGGGAGCCGCTCCGCGAGTCGGTGACGGTGACCTGGGGCAGCCCGCCGGTGAATCGGCGCTGGACGGCGGTGGATCCGGCCTCGACGAGGTCGACGGCGTCGGCGGCGACCGAGAGCGAGAGGGAGCCGGGCTGCGCGGGAGGGGTGATGTCGACGTCGACGTCCACGCCGTCGAGGTCGTGCAGCAGGGGTGGGGTGCGAGCCGGGTCCTCGCCGGTGAGCGGATCGGCGGCGTCGGGCGCGGTGGCGGAGGGGGAGTCGGCGGGCCGGTCTGCGGTGGGCCGGTCCGCGGGGGAGGAGCCTGTCGTCGGCTGCGCGGGCTCGACGGGGTCCGCGGAGGAGGGGCTCGAGGAGCGGCGGTCGGAGGCGCCGGATCCCGCACCGGGAACGGAGGGGTCCGCAGTCGACCCCGTGTCGTCCGCGGGCGAGGTCGCGGTCGGGGTCGACGCCGCTTCCGGAGCGGTCATCGCCTCGGGCGCGAGTGCGGCGGAGGCGAACACCACGGAGAGCACGAGGGTCGTCGTCGGGACGAACGCGGCGAGAGCGCGGGTGGTGCGGGTCACGGACGGTCCAGTTCTGCGGGCTCTGCGATGCGCCCGCTTGTGATTCCTACCAGGAGCGCGAAGAACTCTGCACCCCCGCTTCCGGGTGGAGCGCCGCGGAGCGCGCCAGCGGGCTCGGCCATCCCCGTATGGGCGTAAGATCCGACACATCCTCAACGCCTCCTGAAAAGAGTTCCATGGCCGTCGTCCGACCGTCCTTCCGCGGGGCGGCCATCATCGCCGCGTGCGCGAGCGCATTCCTCACCGCCGGGTGTGCTTCTCAGAGTGGACCTCCGCCGGCGCCCGATCTCGACCTCGGCCCCTACGCCGACGTCCACGCGGTCCTCGACCCTGCGACGGAGTCGATCAGGACGCCGATGGACGCGTACTTCCTCGACGAGAAGGCGCTGAACCGGATCGACCAGGCGAACAATCTCCTCTTCGGGGAGTGCCTCCGGGCGAGCGGCCGTTCCTTCCCGCCCGCGGAGGTCGACCTGACGGCGCTCCCACCCCGTCCCGACACGTCCTTCGGCATCTGGAGCCCCGAGCGGGCGGCCAGGCTGGGGTACGGCTTCGACGACTCTGGGGATGCACCGTTGGAAGCGGCGAACCAGGCGTCCATCGCTCGAGGAGACGCCGATCCGGGGTGGGGTGCGGCGACGGATGCCTGCGACGAGTCGATCGAGCGCCTGCCCCATCTCGGACGCTCTTCCGGGAGCGACGCCGCCCGAGCGGTCGCAGGGCCGGCCTACGACGTCCTTCACGACGCAGGAATGCTCTCCTCGGCCGACCCCCGATGGGAGGAGGCCCGCTCCGAATGGATCCGGTGCTCGGAAGAGCACGGACTCCGGTTCGATCCTGCGGAGCCGCACGCCTCGGGGCCCGAGATCCCGGATGATCCGGAGGCCGCGATCCGGACCGCCGTCGTCGACGTGCAGTGCAAGGTGGACACGCGCCTCATCGAGAAGCTGACCTCGCTCCGGTCGCAGTACGAGGCCGCTCTGATCGACCGGCACCGGACCGAGCTGGACGAGGTGGCGGAGAAGGAGCGCGAGGTCCTCGAGCGCGCCGACGCCGTCATCGCCCGGCACGGAGCGGCGGCGTGACCGCCGAGCCGCGATCCGGCACCCGGGCTCGCGTCCGCCGTACGGGACTCCGCGCTGCTCCCGTGGCGCTCGCCGTGCTGCTGCCGATGGCCGGGTGCGCTCCCGCTGGGGCACTCGTCGACGAGCGTCTCGACATCAGCGCCTACTCGGAGGTGCACGCCGTCCTCGATCGGACGAACGAGCTGATGACCTATCCGATCGACGCGTACTTCATCGACGCGGAGGGCCTCGGCCGGATCGTGCAGGCCAATGCCCTGCTGCGGGACGACTGCATGCGGGAGGGCGGCCGGACGGACCCGTCGGCGGCGTACGACCTCACCCGGTCCGCCGTCGTCACGGAGACGACCTTCGGCATCTGGAGCCCCGAGCGCGCGGCCCGTTCCGGGTACGGCTTCGACACGCCTCCCGCGGCGGCCGTCGAGGCGGCGAGTGCGGCGGTCCTCGAGGCCGCCGCCGCCGATCCGGGGTGGGAGGACGCGATGAGCGCGTGCGAGGACCGGGTCGAGACCCTGCCCGGCCTGGGACGCGACTACGCGGCCGACGAGGGGATGGAGATCACTCAGCTGCCGCAGGCGATCACGAACGACGCCGGGCGCCTCGCATCGGCGGATCCCCGGTGGGACCAGGCGCGCGCCCGATGCGGCGAGTGCCTGGTCGCGCACGGACTGCAGCTCCGCACCGACAGCGAGCAGCCCTGGTCGCCCCAGGTGCCCGATGACCCCGAGGCGGCGATCCGGACGGCGGTGCAGGACGTGCAGTGCAAAGAAGACACCCGGCTCGTCGAGACGCTGAGCTCGCTGCAGGCGCAGTACCAGGCGGCGCTGATCGACGGGCATCGCGCCGAGCTGGACGAGGTGGCGAAGAAGGAGCGCGCGGTCCTGGAGCGCGCCGACGCCGTCATCGCGCGGCACGGGCGCTGAGCCGTGGCCGACCATCACGGATCGGTGCGCCTGCCCGCCGTCGCCCGGCCGCGAGCGCTCGCGGCCTTCCTCGTGACCGTCCTCCTCGTCGGAGCCGTCGGGGTGGGAGTGGGAGCCTCGCTCCGATCCTCCGACGACCTCGACACCGCGGCCGAGCAGCCGCCGCCCCCGGTCGAGGTCGAGGTGGAGCGGCGCTCCATCGTGCCGCCGCGGACGGTGCAGGGCGTCGTCGACCCGGGTGACACCCGGACCGTCCCGTTCGCGGGCGTCAGCGCGCCCGCGGTGCTGCACTACGTGACGGAGGTGGGGACCCCTCAGGGCGGAACCCTCGCCAGCGGCGGTCTGCTGCTGGCGGTCGCAGGCCGACCGCTCCTCGGCCTCCGGGTCGCGGCTCCGCTGTACCGCGATCTGCACGTCGGCGACTCGGGGGCGGACGCGGAGGCGTTCGAGGAGGCGCTCAGCACGCTCTCCGACGCGGACTTCGCTGTGGACGGCGCCGTGACCGAGGCGACCGTCGCTGCCGCCGACGAGCTGTGGCGCGAGCGCGGCTACCGGCTCCCGACCGAGAGCGTCGCGTCACCTGAGGGCGGATCGTCGGATCCGCGTGCGAAGCCGGCTCCCACTGCCACGGCGCCCCCCGCCGCGCTGACGAGGCCTTTCGTCGACGTGACGCAGATCGTGCAGCTGGAGTCCGACTCGGTCTCCGTGCTCTCGGCGCTCGCCGTGGGAGCGACCGCGACCACTGCGGAACCGCTCGCGGTCCTGCAGACGAGCCCGCGGCGCATCGTCGCCCGGGCGACCGTGCTCGACGCCGAGGCGCTTCAGGCGGGGACGCCGGTCGTGCTCCACGCGGACGGCCGGCCCGAGCGATCGGGGACCGTCGCGCGACAGGGGGACTTCGTCGCCGCGGACGGTACCGCGGGGAGCGCCGCCGGCCGCGACCTGTTCCTCGACCTGCCCGCGGACTGGGCCGATCTGGGCGACAGGGCGTCCGTCGTCGTCGCCGCGGCGACGGCCGGAGACCCCGTCCTCGCCGTGCCCCTGACGGCGGTCCACCAGGCCTCCACCGCTCCGTTCGTCGTGATCGGCCGGTCCTCCCGGTACACGAGGGGCGAGGAGGTTCCGGTGACCGTGCTCGGAGTGGGCGACGGTTGGGCGAGGCTCGACGAGTCGACGGGACCCGCCGCGGGCGACACGCTCGTGGTGACTCCGTGACCGCGCCGCTGCTGTCGCTGCGCGGCGTCGCTCGCCGCTACGCCGGTGGAGGACCGGCGGGCGCGCTCACAGGGCTCGACCTCGATGTCCGCGCAGGCGAGTTCGTGGCGATCGTCGGACGCTCCGGCGCCGGCAAGTCGACGCTGCTGAACGTCCTCGGGCTCCTCGACTCGGCGGACGAGGGGGAGTACCGCGTCGCAGGCGTCGACGTGGCGTCGCTCCCGGAGCGGGAGCGCGACGCTCTGCGCTCCCGGACGTTCGGCTTCGTGTTCCAGGACTCCTTCGTCCTGCCCCGGGAGACGGTCGCCCGGAACACGGCGCTCCCGCTCCGGACGCGAGGCGAGCGGACGGGGGACCAGCGCGAACCGGTCGCGCAGGCGCTGGAGGGTGTCGAGCTCCTCCCGCTCGCGGATCAGCGCGCGGGCACGCTCTCCGGAGGCGAGCGGCAGCGCGTCGCGATCGCGCGCGCCGTCGTCGGCCGACCGGCTGTGATCCTGGCGGACGAGCCGACCGGGAACCTCGACTCCGCGACCGCCGACGCCGTCCTGGGGGTGCTGTCCGCGCTGCACCGCACGGGCGTGACGATCGTGCTCATCACGCACTCGCCGGAGGTGGCGGCGCACGCCCAGCGCCGGCTCCGCCTCGAGGACGGACGAGTGGTCGACGACTCGGGCGCGGCCGGGACCGGGGAGGACTCCTCCGGCGGGGATCCCGCCGACGCGGCTCCGTCGGCAGCGGCGCGCCGCCGACGCGCACCGCACCTCGCCGACGCGGTGTCGTCGCTGCTGCTCTCGCCCGGCCGGACCCTCGGGATCCTCGCCGCGTTCGTCCTCGCTGTCGCCGGGCTGGTGACCTCGGTCGGGATGAGCGCGACCGCGGCGCAGCAGATCTCGGCACGGCTGGACGCCGCGGCCCTCGACCAGATCACGGTGCGTCTGCCGGCCGAGACGACCCTGCCTCAGCTGCGGGAGGCGGCCACCGACATCGGCGGTCTCCGCGGAGTCGAGGCGGCGAGCGCCCGCCTGACCGTTCCGGCGGCGGTCGCGCACCCGGAGCGCTGGGTCGCCTCCTCCGTCGTCACCACCGACGCCGCGGTGATCGCCGTCGACCGGGCGCTCCTCGACGTCGAGCTCGTCACCACCCGTCCCTCGACCTCCTCCGACTGGCTCGACGCGGCCGACGGAAGTCCCGTCGCCCTGCTGGGCGCAGGAGCGGCGGCCGACCTCGGGATCCCCGTCGGCAGGACGGGCGACACCGTCCGGATCGCGGGATCACCCGTGGTCGTGGCCGGCTTCATCGAGTCCTCGCAGCGCGATCCGGCGCTCTCGGAGTCGATCCTCGTCTCGCTGACCGATCTGGAGGTGCCGGACCGGGCCGAGCCCTCGGTGGTCGCCCGCACCGCACCTGGCCGACCCGCGGCGATCGCCGAGTCCGTCCCTCTCGCCGTCGACGCCGCCCACCCCGAGCGCTCGGTCGTCCAGACGGTCGCCGACCTGCGGCTGCTCAGCCGCGGCGTGAGCAGCGACCTCGCCGCGAACCTCCTCCTCGTGTCGCTGCTCCTGCTCGTGCTGGTCTGCCTGACGAGTGCGACCTCGATGTTCCTCGCCGTCTCAGCGCGCACCCGCGAGATCGCGCTGCGGCGGGCCGTCGGAGCGACACGGTCCGACATCAGGGCGCTCTTCCTCGCCGAGGGGACGGTGATCGGAGCCGCGGGCGCCGTCTCGGGCCTGGCTCTGGGGGTCCTCGCGACCGCCGTGCTCAGCGCCGCGCAGGGCTGGGCGCCGGTGCTCGACCTGCTCAGCGCCGCGGCGGGAGTCGTGGCGGGGATCGGAGCGGGCGCGGTCTCGGCCGTCGCCCCCGCCCTCCGGGCCGCGCGCATCGAGCCCGCACTCGCCCTGCGCGCCGGATGATGCGCCGCAGACGCAGAGGAGGGAGCGCCCGCGGGCACTCCCTCCTCCGTCACGACCGGTCGACCGGTCGCCGCGTGCTCAGCAGACGCGGGCCGGGTAGGCCACCGTCTGCGTGAGGGTCTCGGAGCCCGCCGTGGCGGTCACCGTCACCTGGCTGCCCGGCATGCTCGCCAGGCGGGTGGTGAACGCGGCCGATCCGCTCGCGCCCGCAGCCACCGCGGTGACCGTCTTCGAGCCGTAGGCCGAGGTCATCACGACGTCGATCGGAGCGGTGCCGCCGTTCTTCGCGAGGACGGTCAGCACCGCCTTCCCGGCGACGCAGCGGGACGTCACGGTCACCGGCGCCGTCAGCGCCGGCGCGGCCGCCTCGGGGACGACGATCTCGCCGATCTTGAGGAACGAGCCCGGCGTGGAGAAGGTCAGCTTCAGGCCGGTGGCCGAGACCGCCGCGAACGGGATCGTGGTCAGCGAGCCGTTCGCCGCCGGAGCGATGTTCTGCGCGGTGGTCGGCTTCCACGTGCCGTCCTGGGCGCGGTAGGCGACGCTCACCGACGCCAGGGCGCCCTCGGCGTTGGTGAAGGTGAGCCCGGCGACGCGGTGCGCCTCGGTGATCGTCAGCGTGAACTCGGCGCTGCCGGCGAAGGTGCCGTCGGTCCAGGTCGACCAGGGGGTGCTCACGTTGCCGTCGCAGGCGTTCTTCGCGGGAAGGGTCGCGTACTTCGTCTGGCTGAACGACGCCGAGACCGCGGCTCCGGGGACGCGGCAGACGTTCGTCGGCGGCGCGGTGCCCCAGATCTGCACCTCCGAGATCGACTGCCACGTGTTCGCCGCGCTGGTGAGGTGGAGGCGGAGGCCGGTGGTGTCGGGCAGGGAGGACAGGTCGAGGATCGCCGTCGGCGCGGATCCGGTCCCGACCTGGCTGAGGGTGGTGGCGACCGAGGAGGTCGTCCACGCGCCGTTCACCTGGTACTCGACCTCGATCCGCGAGGGCCAGGTGGCGGTCGCACCGTCCTTGTAGGTGGTGACCGTCACCGAGTCGAGGTTCTGCGCCGAGCCCCAGGAGAAGGAGAGGCGGCTGTCGCGCGGGTAGCCGGCCGAGGACCAGTCGTCCCAGCCCTTGCCCGCCACGTCGCCGTCGATCAGGTCGCCGGCGAGGTCCGTGCGGCTCGAGACCGCGACGGACGCTCCGGGAGCGAGGTTCGCGATGCCCGGCTCGGCCACCTCGATCGTGCGGGTGAAGCGGCGGCCGGAGGAGAATCCGGCGTCGGCGGCGAGCGTGCCCGTCACCTGCACCGTGCCGAGCTCGGCGGGGCCGGGGGCGGCCCAGGTCACGGCGACGTCGCGGGTCGAGCCGTTGCTCGAGACCGAGACCGTCGAGGGGAGCGCGGCGGCGATGTCGGCACCGCGGCGGACCTGCTTCGGCAGTCGAGCGTCCACGACCGACCAGACGCCCTCGCCGACCCCCTTGTCGTCCCAGTAGGAGAGGTCCCAGCCGGATCCCCAGCGCGCCGGGTCCTCCTGAGCCGGGTTCCGCATCTCGAGGCGGCCGTTCTCGCCGACCGTCATCGGGAGCCAGACGTACGTCGAGTCCGACTTCCCCTCGTTCCAGCGGTCGCCCATGTAGACGTACTTGCCAGGAGCGAGGGTGAGGACGTTCGTCGACTGCGAGCCGAAGGTCGTCTTGCGGGAGTCGCCGATCGAGAGCAGGCCGTCGCCGCCCTCCGGGATCGCGTTGTAGGCGACGTTCTCGTTCGCGTCGCCCTTCTCGACTCCGCGGGTCCACGCGCCGAGGATCGAGTCGGCGGTGTAGTAGGTCTGCGGGTTCGGCGCCCAGCCGGTCGCCCCGGAGGCGATCGTGTAGTACTTGCCGCCGTTGGCGAAGATCGCGGGCGCCTCGAGGTGTCCGCACTCCTTGACGATCTGGAAGTCGGTGCCGCGCACCGGTGCTCCGGCCGCACCGTCGGCGAAGACGTAGGGGTACGTCCCGTCCGCCGAGTACTGGTCCGCGTCGAGGGTGTCGGTCGTGGTGGTCCGCTCGACGTTGGTGTAGTCGGCGTCGAGCTTCGCCACGTAGAGCGAGTAGTTCTCCTCGGAGGAGTAGGAGATGTACGCGGTGCCGTCCTCGTCCTGGAAGACGGTCATGTCCCGCGCCTGCCCAGGCACGGCGGAAGTGGTGCAGGCCTTGTAGTCCGTGCGGTTGTAGAGGCGGTAGACGCCCTGGAGCGTGAAGGGCCCGGTCGGGCTGTCCGAGACGGCGACTCCCGCCATCGAGCGCGCGTAGGTGCTGCCGCCCGGGGTGGTGCGGCCGTCGGAGTGCCACCACATGACCCACTTGCCGGTCTTCTCGTTGAAGAGGACCTTGGGGCGCTCGAAGATGGCGGTGTTCGGCGAGGCCTGCGTCGTGTCGAGGTGGTGGTCGAGCTCCGCGATGCGGTCGGCGCGAGGGGCTCCGGAGTCGTCGACGGTGTCGTAGAGCGCGTCGAAGTAGGGGGCCTCGAGGTCGGCCGGAGCCGAGACACTGCGGAGCGCGGTGCCCTCGTTCTCCCAGTTGTGGCCGTCGGTGGAGCGGTAGACCGCGACTCCGGGGCTGTTCCAGTAGCCCTTCGTGCGGTCCTCGCCGTACCAGTACTGGACCTGCTGCCCGCCCTCCTCGACGGTGACGATCTGGCCGCCGTGCGCCTGGATGTGGCGGCCGTCGGTGTCGTACCAGGAGGGCTGGAAGTAGCCGGCCGCGGTGCTGCCCGGGTCCTGGACCGCCGGGTAGTCGGTGTAGGTCACGGGCGTCGAGGTGCGGGGCACTCCGTCGTTCGGATCCGTCGCCACGGCGGCCGAGGCCGACTGCGCTCCTGTTCCCAGGAGTGCTGCGACGAGCAGCGCGGCCACCGCTGCGGCGGCCGTTCGTGGTCGAGACGTCATGCTGTGCTCCTTTGCACCGGGGACTTCGCGTATGTTCACGCAAACATCAGGCTTCCACGCGCCTGTGTCGACGTCAACATCCCCGTGCTGCCGCCGCAGCGCTCCGTCGATCGGCCTCGACCTCGCCGCCGCCGGGTCCGCGGCCGCTCAGCCCTGCGCTGCGAACGCCCCGCCCTGCCCGAAGACGAGCTCCGCGAACCGGCGGCCGATCAGCTCGTGCGTCTCCGCGTCCGGGTGGAGACCGTCCGGGAGCGGAAGGCGCTCGGCGTCCTCGGCTCCGTAGAGCGCGAGTCCGTCGAGCAGTCGCAGCAGCGGGTCGTCGGAGCGCGCCGCGACGACCTCGGCCAGCACCTCGCGGACCACCCGCAGGGTGAGCCGTCCGGTCGCGGTGTCGCCGGGCTCTCCCGTCGCGGTGAAGCGCGACGCCCCCGTCGCGAAGGAGGCGGGGTCGACGGTACCCGGTCCGGGGGTGTCCTCGTGGATCCCGCAGAACACAGGAGTGATCAGGAGGAGCGGCGTGGCGGGGTGGCCCTCGCGGATCGTGTCGAGGAAGCCGGGCACCGCGGGCCCGAGGGTGCGGCGGCGCATGCCGTCGAGGTTCACGAGGTTGATGCCGAGTGCGACGCTGATCAGGTCGGCCGGGGTGTCCCGCATCAGGCGCGCGGTGAAGGGGTCGGCGAGGGCGCTCCCGCCGAAGCCGAGGTTCACCAGGCGGGCGCCGCTCGCCCGGGCGGCGACGGCCGGCCAGATCCCGGACGGCCGCGCCGCGTTCGAGCCCTGACTGATCGAGCTGCCGTGGTGCAGCCAGACCGGGCCGGTGAGCGGCGCCGGATCGAGCGGTGCGTCCGAGCGCAGAGCGACGAGGTCGACCGCCTCGTTGTGCGGGAGCAGCAGCTCCACGAGGGAGGGCCCGTCGGGGAGCTCCAGCGCGACGGTGTCGAGGAGACCGGGGATCAGGTCCCGGCCGCCGGTCGCGAGGTCGAGCTCGATCGCGTCGCCTCCGGTCAGCTCCTGCGAGGCGGCCACCGTGCCGTCGACCAGTGCGTCGATCGCGCCGCGAGGCCGGGGCAGCCCGCGGTAGGCGACGCGCGTGGCGTGCACGTCGAGCTCGACCCGCCGGGCCCGGGTGAGGAAGGAGATCCGGACGCCCGAGGGCTGCGCCTCCATCAGAAGGAGCTGCGCGTCGGCGTCGCGCTCGCGGGCCCGGCGGGGGAGTCGGTGCGGCCGGACCCCTCGCGGCACGGCTTCCAGCTCGATCGCGCCGTGGACGAACCGCTCGGTGAGGGGGGTGCTGATCATGCGGGGGAGTCCTTCCGGCGGGTCCAGTGGCTGAGGAGGAAGTGCAGGGAGTCGAGGAGCTCGCCCCACGACTGCGCGGCGGGCGGGCTGCTGTGGGCGAAGCTCCCCAGGCGCTCGAGGGTGAGGAAGCCGTTCAGCGCGGCGCCCAGGACCCGGACGGCGTGCACCCGGTCCTCGGCGGGGATCGCGTAGCCGAGGAGGACCGCGTCGGTGAGCTGCACGACGCGACGGGCGGCCGGGGCGGCGACCGCGTCCGGGCCCGCAGTGCGCTGCAGCGACTCCCAGAGGCCCGGCCTCTCGCGGGCGAAGGAGCGGTGAGCGGTGGCGAACCCGTCGAGCGCCTCCCGCGCCGACCGCCCGGCGATCGCAGCGGCGATGCGGTCGGAGAGCTCGCCGAGGGCGAGGACGGTGATGCCGTCGCGGAGGGCTGCGAGATCGCGGACGTGCGTGTAGAGGCTCGGCGTCTGCACGTCCAGTGAGCGGGCGACCGCGGCCAGGGTCACGGCCGTGAGGCCGTCGGCATCGGCGATCGCGGCGGCACGGGCGATCACGGCGGAGGAGGTGAGGGAGCGGCGGGGCACGAGGTCATCCTACTAGCCGTAGGAAGTGACCTACAGGCCTGAGGTCAACAGCCCTCGAGGAGCTCGGCCAGGACTCCGTCGACGACGTCCAGGGGGGAGTAGCGGGCGATCGCCGCCGCCATCGCCTGAGCGCGCGAGCGGTAGGACGGTTCGCCCAGCACCCGGGCCACCGCCGCTCGCAGCGCCTCGGCGCTCGGACGACCGGTGCGGAGGTCGATGCCGGCGCCGACGTAGGCCACGCGCGCCGCGACCTCGGGCTTGTCCTCCGCAGCGCCCGCCACGATGAGGGGCACACCGTGGCGGAGGGCCAGGAGGGTGCCGCCGAAGCCGCCGTTGGTGACCACGGCCGCCGTGAGCGGCAGCAGCCGGTCGTAGGGGAGGAACTCCGCCGCCCGCGCGTTCGCAGGGAGCGGCCCGAGCCCGGCGACCGGGGCGCGGCCGGTGCTGACGACGACGAGCACGTCCTCCTCCGCGAGCGCGTCGAGCGTCGGCCGGACGAGCTTGCCGAAGTCGTGGTTGTCCAGGGTGCCCTGCGTGACGTGCACGACCGGGCGGGAGCCGTCGAGGTCGCTCCACCAGGAGGGGAGGGCGGCGGCGGACGGAGCCGGCGGGACGGGACCGGCGAAGACGACGTCCGCGCTGAGATCCGACCGCGGGTACTCGAACTCCGCCGGCCCCAGCTGCACGAATCGGTCGAAGGCTGCGGTGAGGTCGAGGACGAAGGTGCGCAGAGTCCCGCCCGAGGCCTCGGCGACCATCGCGGCGGCGAGCCGCTGGGTTCTGGCGAAGAGGACCCGGGCGACGACCAGGTTCAGAGCCGTGTTGCGCAGGCGTCCGAGGGGTGTGGAGGAGGGCGGCAGCGCCGTGTTGAACGGAGCGACGTCGCGGCTGACCTGCACGAGCGGGCCGATCCCGATGCCCACGATCGGAGGTCGCGCGGAGCGCTCGCCCTCGAGGAGCGGGAGCACGCCGGCGAAGAAGGAGTCGACGACGATCACGTCGACGGGCTCGCGATCGAGGATCGCCCGCACCCCGCGGTACTGATCGGGGATCGTCGCGACGAAGGTCTGCTCCACCTGGTAGCGGGAGAGGGCGAGCCCGCGGTAGCGGTGCAGGTCGGGCAGGAGCCCCGCTTCGTCGCGCTCGTCGAAGTCGGCGCGTCCCGGCAGCGGCACGGACTCGAGGCCGGCGGACCGCGCCGCGTCCGCGAAGCCGGAGCCGGTGAGGGCGATCACCCGGTGTCCGGCGTCGGCCAGATGCCGCCCGATGGCCAGGAGCGGTCCGGCGTGTCCGTAGAGGGGGGTGCTGCACAGCAGGACGGTGGCCACGTCGGCTCCTCGCGTCAGGGGGTCGGGTCGGGATCGCTCGGGGGGAGGAGGAGGCGGGTGAGGGCGTCGCCGAGGAACTGCTCGAGCTCCTCCGCCGACCAGCCGCGCTCGAGGGCCAGGATGTTCCAGAGCTGAGGGCTCGCGAGGGCGTAGAGCACGTCGCCGGCCCGCTCGGTGCTCATGCCGTCGCGGAGGGGTCCGTGCAGCAGTCGCGCGAAGGCCTGCTGGTCGGCGAGGCGGCCGGAGCTCTGCCGGGTGAGGTCCTCCGCGAGTGCGGGATCGTCCTGCGCTGCGCCCGCCATGATGCTCCAGAGCGGCGCCGCCCGGTGCGCCAGGGCCACGGACTCGCGTGCGAGCCGCCGCAGCTGCCGCTCGGGGTCGGTCTCCGCGGCGATCTCGGCGACCCATGCCTGGTCGGTCACGGCCGCCTCCGAGTCCCCGCCCGTCGTCCTCGCGGCGGTCAGGGCCCGCAGGACGTCGGCCTTGGCTCCGACGGCGAGGTAGATGGTCTGCACCGAGACCCCGGCCGTGCGCGCGATCTGCGTGATCGTCGTCGCGGCGTAGCCGTGCTCCGAGAAGAGGGCTGCGGCCGCGTCGAGGATGCGTCCTCGAGTCCTGGCTCGGTCCGCCTCGCCCCTCTCCCGGCGCTTGCGGGAGTCGTAGGGGCGCGGGGTACTCGCCTTCTCGTCGCTGCCGTTCATGGCACCAGCGTAGGCGGGCGTCTCGGATCAGCGGTCGGCGGATGCCCGGCGCAGTGCCCGTCGGGGCGGTCGTGCCGGGGTGCGTGACGACGGAGGAGGGGCGCGGAGTCGGCGGCCGGCGCGGAGGCCGAGGTTCCCGCCGCGGGGTGCCGACGGCGAGCGCGGCGGCGAGGGCGAGGGTGAGCAGGTGCTTCGACAGGAGCTCCTCCGGGTCGCGATCCTCTCAGTGGCGGATCGTCTCCTTCAAACTGTAATACAATTAGAGTGGAATTGCCATCTAGTCGAATGAGCCGGACCCGGAGACGACGACCGCCCCCGAGCCGGAGGGCTCGAGGGCGGTGGGTCGTGCGGTGCGGCCTAGCCGCCGACCGCCTGGCGAGCACTGTCGAGCCCGCTCGAGAAGGCGTCCGCGGAGGAGACGTTGCCCGCCTCCAGCTCGACCAGTGCGCCCGAGAGCGCGGCGCCGATCGCTCCGGTATCGGGGCCGTCGACGAACGAGGGGAAGTCCTCGACCGAGGTCGCGATGACCTCGCCGATCGCCGAGTCGCCGAAGAACGGATCGGTGTAGGCGCGGACGCTGTCGCTCTGGAGGGCGGCGGTGGCGGCGGGGAACGTGCCGGAGGTGGCGAAGTGGTCCTCCTGACCCTCCGCCGACATCATCGTCTGGATGTACTGCCACGCAGGGCGACGGCGGCCGCGGCGGAGACGGCGGTCAGGATTCTTCTTCTCACGGGAGTCCTCTTCATCGGGGAGTCGCCGCGGCGGTCCGCGGCCGGAGATCGATCTCTTCCCGACGCTAACCCGTGCTCTCGGAAGCATGCGAGCGCTATGCAGTTCTTCCGGATATCGATCTCAGCGACGTGAGGATCTCGCGCGCTCGAGGACGGCCGCGATCACGGCGGACTTCGCCTCGGCGTAGTCGTTCCCGTCCTCCCAGCGCCGGAGGAGGAGAGACGCCTTCGTGCTGCGGTAGAGCTCGCGGTCGGCCGGATCGGCGCGGAGCCGGTCGCGCAGGAGCAGGTACGCGTCGATCGCGGGATGCCCCTCCTCGTAGACGTGCACGTGGGCGTCCCGTTCGGGGGTGCGGACGAGCCGGTGCCCGGGCTCACGGACGCGGAGGACGTAACCGGCCGCCAGCAGCGGTGCGACGTGGTCCTCCTCCGCCGTGATGTCGGGCACGACGACCAGCACGTCGACGATCGGCTTCGCCGGCAGGCCCGGGACGGAGGTCGAGCCGATGTGCTCGACCCGCACGCCCGGGACCGCGTCGAGGATGCGCCGCCGGTGCTCCTCGAACAGGGCGGACCACTCGGGGTCGTACTCGTGCAGGGCGAGCTCGAGCGGCTCCGGTCCTCCGACGAGCTCGACGGAGACGACGTCGGGGCGGCGGGGGGAGCGGTGCGGAGTCACCGGGTCATCCTGCCAGGGGTGCCGCAGGGCGGGTGCGGTTCACTGGAGCGGTGAGCACCCTCCTCGTCACCGCACACCCCGACCGCGACTCCCTCACCGCCGCCCTCGCCCGGCGGCTGTCGGAGGAGCTCGGCCCCGACGGTGTGGCGGCGGCCGACCTCGACGCCGAGGGCTTCGATCCGCGGTTCGGCGCGGCCGACCGGGACCGCTACCGCGGTGTCGGCCCGGTCCCCGACGACGTCCTGCGCGAGCAGCGACGGCTCGACGGCGTCGACCACCTCGTGCTCGTCTTCCCGGTCTACTGGTGGTCGATGCCCGCGCTGCTGAAGGGCTGGATCGACCGGGTGTTCATCGCCGGCTGGGCCTTCGACATCGCCCCCGTCCACGGCACGCGGCGGAGGCTCGGCGGGCTCACCGTCCACCTGGTCCTCGTGGCGGGCGACTCCGCCGGCACGTACGAACGGCACGGCTACGAGCAGGCGCTGCTCACGCAGATCCAGCACGGGATCATCGACTACTGCGGCGCCCGTCGCGGCGGGGCGGTCTTCGTCCACGAGTCCGAGCGCGAGGACGAGGCGGGCCGGCGGGCGGCGGTCGAGGACGCGGTCGCACGGACCACGAGGGCCGTCCGCGGCTAGTCCGCCCGCAGCTCCCCGGTGACGAGGGCCCGGCGCCTCCGACCTGCTGACCCTCCACGGCGCGGAGCACTCGCTCGGCGGAATCGTCGGGGACTCGGTGGCGGAGACGACCGACGCGGACCCCGAGCGAGTCGCCGCGGTGCAGCGGCTGAGCACTGCCTACCTCCGCACCGCGCTCGGCGTCGATCCACGGAGCTGGGGCGCCGCGCGGGACGCGTTCCGCCACTACGGGGCCGCCCTCGGCCGGATCGACGGGAAGGAGCGGCTTCAGTCGTCCCCCGGTGACCACCGCCTCACGTGCGCGGTCAGCCCGGACGAGTGCGGCCCTTCCGATCCGTCACTCACGGCCCGTCGCCGAGGGGCGGACGGCCGTTCGTGACGGATGAGCGGCGCGGGTCCTGCCGTCAGCGCGGGGCGCGCAGCCCGGCCAGCGGGCCGCCGTGCAGCGGCTCGGTCTCCCAGCGGGCCGTCGCGGTGCGGTCGGGGGCGAGCTCGACGTGCAGTCGGTGCGGGGTCTCGAGGAACACGATGTCGACCAGGACGCCGTCGCCCGAGGGTCCGGCGCTCGCCGCGAACGGCCCGTCGACGGTCCAGGCTCCCGCGCCGGGCGTCACCGCGAAGCGCTCGTCGCCCTCGGTCAGCGTGAGCGTCCGGCCGCCCTCGTCGGGCGTCACCTCGACGGCGTCGGGCCACGATCCGGCCGGCGTGCAGCTCCCGGTCGCGGGGGAGGCGCCCTCGAGCGGGGGCAGGGCGAGACCCGACAGCCGGTCGGCCAGCCGGGCGTCGGCTTCTGCGGAGGATCCGCGGCCGACCGCGGGGAGCAGGTGCTCCCAGGCGAGCGCGAGCAGCGTCTGCGTGTCCGAGGTCTGGCCCGTCAGCGCGATCACGAGCTCGTGCTCCGGCACGATGAGGCTGAACTGCCCGTACGCGCCGTCCGCGCGGTAGCCGTGCAGCGACCGCCAGAACTGGAAGCCGTAGCCCTGCTGCCAGTCGGGTCCGCCGTCCTCGTGGGTCGGGACGTGCGCGCGGGTCGCCTCGGCGACCCACTCCGGCGACAGGATCCGCCGGTCGCCCCAGCGCCCCTCCTGCAGGTACAGCAGTCCGAGCGCGGCGGCCGCCTCGGTGGTGGCGTGCAGGCCGCTGTAGCCGAGCTCGCGCCCGGAGTCGTCGCGCTGCCAGGCGACGTCGCCGATGCCGAGCGGATCCAGCAGGCGCGGGCGGAGGTAGTCGGTCAGCGACTGCCCGCTCACACGCTGCACGATCGCGGCGGCGGCGAAGGTGCACGGCTGGTTGTAGGCGAAGACGCTGCCCGGCTCCTGCTCCGGCGGGAGGAGGAGGAAGCCGCGCACCAGGTCGACCGGGTCCAGCGCCTCGGCGCGGTCGATCGTCTCGGCGGAGTGGCCGCTGGCCATCGCGAGGACGTGACGGACGCGGATCGCACGCGAGCGCGGATCCGTCACCTCGGCGTCGAGCTCGGGGAAGTAGGAGAGGACGGTGGCGTCCAGGTCGACCAGGCCCTCGGCGACCGCGAGGCCGACGGCGGTCGAGGTGAAGCTCTTGCTCAG
Organism: Rathayibacter sp. AY1B6; assembly: GCF_002932755.1. Lineage (NCBI taxonomy): Bacteria > Bacillati > Actinomycetota > Actinomycetes > Micrococcales > Microbacteriaceae > Rathayibacter > Rathayibacter sp. AY1B6. Next base: position 29,975 of record NZ_PSWL01000013.1, on the reverse strand, counting down.
CGAGTAGAAGAGGTGCAGCCGCTCGGCCGAGTACGGCGCCCACCAGCCCTCGGCGACCACGTCGCCGCCCTGCACGATCATCAGCCCGTGCAGCTCGACGCCGGGTGCGGCCTCGACCGCCTCGACGAAGGCCAGCACTCCCTCGGCGTCGACGGAGCGGGCGGACGGGGTGCTTCTCGGCAGTGAGCGCAACATCCTCCGATGCTACGACCGCGGCGGCGCCGCCTCCGCCCGGGGGCAGGAGGCGGCGCGGCCTAGGCGCCCGGGTCGGCGGGGAAGGGCCCGAGGCCGAGCAGGAAGCGGAGGATCGCGTCGGCCGGCACGCGCAGGGCGGGGCCGGAGCCGAGCTCCCACTCCGCGTCGGTCGGAGCGAGGGTGCGGCCGCGGACGGCGGCGCGGATCGCGAGCGGCGCGCGCTGCAGGCGGTCCAGGGCCACGCCGCCGGTGATGCGGGAGGAGAGGGCGAGCGGGTCGGGGGAGAGCGCGAGCTCGACGCGGACGACCTCGACCAGCTCGGCGACCGAGCGGGGACCCGCGCCGGCGCGGCGAGCGGAGGCGAGAGCGGCCAGGGCCGAGGCGATCTCGGCGGGAGGGGGAGGGGAGGAGGCCTCGCGGGCGCCCATCCGCGTCGCGAGGCGCTGGCCGGTGCTGCTCGAGAGCCGCACGACGAGTTCTCCGAGCAGGGCGTCCCGGGAGACGGCACTGGCCGCCTCGCCCTCCGTGGTGGAGGGGGAGGCGGCCAGGACGGCGAGGCGGTCGAGCCTCTCGGCGACGAGGGGGCGCCAGTCGTTGCTGACGCCCGTCTCGTCGACCGAGGGCCCGGTGCTCAGCGGCAGGAACCGCGACCAGTCGGGCACGACCGCAGGGCCTAGCGTCCGCCCGAGCGGCGCTTGTTGTAGACGTCGAAGGCGACCGCGAGAAGGAGCACGAGGCCCTTGACCGCCTGCTGCCACTCGATGCCGATGCCCATGATCGACATGCCGTTGTTCAGGACGCCGATGATGAGGCCACCGATGATCGCGCCGCCGATGGTGCCGACGCCGCCCTGGACCGCCGCGCCGCCGATGAAGGCGGCCGAGATGGCCTCGAGCTCGAAGCCGTCGCCCGCCTTCGGGCCGGCGAGGTTGAGTCGCGCGGTGAAGACGAGGCCGGCCAGCGCCGCGAGGACGCCCATGTTGACGAACAGCCAGAAGGTGACGTTGCGGGTCTTGATGCCGGACAGCTCCGCGGCGTGCAGGTTGCCGCCGATCGCGTAGACGTGACGGCCGAAGACGGAGCGGTTCATGACCACGCCGTAGATCAGGACGAGCACGGCGAGCACGATCAGGGTGACCGGGATGCCCTTGAAGGTGGCCAGCGCGAAGGAGAAGGCCGCGATCACGACGGAGACGAGGACGAGCTTGGTGACGAACCAGGCGCCCGGCTCGACGCTCTGCGCGTACTTCTGGCGGCCGCGGCGGGTGCGCACGGACTGCACGGCGAAGGCGACGATCGCGAGCGCGCCGATGACGAGCGACAGCGGGTCGAGGTCGGTCTCGCCGAACAGGTCGGTGAGGAAGCCGTTGCCCAGCGCGCGGTACTCGGTCGGGAAGGAGCCGATGTTCGCGTTGCCGAGGACGACGAGCGCCAGGCCGCGGAAGATCAGCATGCCCGCCAGGGTCACGATGAACGCCGGGATCCCGACGTACGCGATCCAGAAGCCCTGCCACGCTCCGACGAGTGCGCCGATGAGGAGGGAGAGGACGATCGACAGCCACCACGGGAGGCCCATGTTGACCGCGAAGACGCCCGAGATCGCTCCGACGAACGCCGCGACCGAGCCGACCGAGAGGTCGATGTGCCCGGCCACGATGACCATCACCATGCCGATGGCGAGGATCAGGATGTAGCCGTTCTGGACGATCAGGTTCGAGATGTTCTGGGGGCGGAGGAGGATGCCGCCGGTCATCACCTCGAACAGCAGCACCACCACGATGAGGGCGATGAAGATGCCGTTCTTGCCGAGGTCGCCCAGCACATGGCTGAGGCGCTTCGTGAAGGCGTTCTCGGTGGGCTTCACCTGCGCACCGGCCGCGGTGGACGGTTCGTTCTGCAGATCGGTCATCGTTGCTTCTCCTGGGTCATGAGGGTGAGGACCGCCTCGGGCGTCGCCTCGGCGATGGGCAGCTCGCCCGTGATCCGGCCCTCCGACAGCGCGTAGACGCGGTCGCAGATGCCGAGCAGCTCCGGCAGCTCGGAGGAGATGACGATGATCCCCTTACCCTGCGCCGCGAGCCGGTTGATGATGGTGTAGATCTCGTACTTCGCACCCACGTCGATGCCGCGGGTGGGCTCGTCGAGGATGAGGACGTCCGGGTCGGAGTAGATCCACTTCGACAGGACGACCTTCTGCTGGTTGCCGCCGGAGAGCTTCCCGGTCTTGGCGAGCACGGTCGGCGACTTGATGTTCATGCTGCCGCGGTACTCGTTGGCGACCTCGAACTCGCGGTTGTCGTCGACGAGTCCGCCGCGGGCGACCTTGTCGAGGGACGCGAGCGAGATGTTCCGCTTGATGTCGTCGATGAGGTTGAGGCCGTAGTGCTTGCGGTCCTCGGTCGCGTAGGCGAGCCCGTGGGCGATCGCCTCCGAGACGTTGCGGATCTTGATCTCCTTGCCGGCCTTGAAGACCTGGCCCGAGATGCGGCTGCCGTAGGAGCGGCCGAAGAGGCTCATCGCGAACTCGGTGCGCCCGGCGCCCATGAGTCCGGCGATGCCGACGATCTCGCCGCGGTGCACCGACAGGTTGACCTTGTCCACCATGACGCGCGTCGGATCCTGGGGGTGGTGGGCCGTCCAGTCGACCACGCGCAGGATCTCCTCGCCGATGTGCGGCGTGTGGTCCGGGTAGCGGTGGTCCAGGTCGCGGCCGACCATGTCCTTGATGATGCGGTCCTCGGTGACGTCGTCGTGCGCGATCGTCTCGATGGTCTTGCCGTCGCGGATGACCGTGACGGTGTCCGCGATCTTCTTGATCTCGTTCAGCTTGTGGCTGATGATGATCGACGTGATGCCCTGCTCCTTGAGGTGCAGGATCAGGTCGAGCAGGTGGTCCGAGTCCTCGTCGTTCAGGGCTGCGGTGGGCTCGTCGAGGATGAGCAGCTTGACCCGCTTGGAGAGCGCCTTCGCGATCTCGACGAGCTGCTGCTTGCCGACTCCGATCTCCATGATCTTGGTGGTCGGGTTCTCGCGCAGACCCACGCGGGCCAGCAGCGCCGCCGCCTCCTGGTTGGTCTTGTTCCAGTCGATCAGGCCGCCGAAGCCGCGCACCTCGTTGCCGAGGAAGATGTTCTCCGCGATGGAGAGGTAGGGGCTGAGGGCCAGCTCCTGGTGGATGATGACGATGCCCTTGGCCTCCGAGTCGCGGATGCTGGAGAACTGCATCACCTCGTCCTCGAAGACGATGTCGCCCTCGTAGGTGCCGTGCGGATAGACGCCCGACAGGACCTTCATCAGCGTCGACTTGCCGGCGCCGTTCTCCCCGCAGATCGCGTGGACTTCGCCGCGCTGTGCGTTGAGCGTGACGTCCTGGAGCGCCTTCACGCCCGGGAACGTCTTGGTGATGCCGCGCATCTCGAGGATGTTCGAGGTCACGCCGCCTCCCTTCCTTCGTAGTGGGGGAGGGCGCCCACTGGGCGCCCTCCCGGGGTGTTCCTTCTCGGGTGAGGAGAGAGGACTAGCCGTTCACTTCCGCATCCGTGTAGTACCCGCCGTCGACGAGGACGGACTGGATCTGGTCCTTGGTGACGATGACCGGCTCGAGCAGGAAGGACGGGACGACCTTCTTGCCGTTGTCGTAGGTCTCGGTGTCGTTGACCTCGGGCTCGGTGCCCTCGAGCACGGCCTGGGCCATCTTCACGGCCTCCTTGGCGAGCTCGCGGGTGTCCTTGTAGATGGTCGCGTACTGCTCGCCGGCGATGATCGCCTTGACGGAGTCGAGCTCGGCGTCCTGACCGGTGATGATCGGGAAGTCGGAGCCGACGGTGTACCCGGCGTCGGTCAGAGCGGAGATGATGCCGCGGCTGAGGCCGTCGTAGGGCGAGAGGACGCCCTGGACCTTGGAGCCGTCGGAGTACGTCTTGGTGAGGATGTCCTCCATGCGGCTCTGGGCGACCTCGCCGTCCCAGCGGAGCGTGGCGACGGTGTTGAAGTCGGTCTCGCCGGACTTCACGACGAGCGTCTTGTCGTCGATGTACGGCTGGAGGGTGTCCATCGCGCCGTTGAAGAAGAACGTGGCGTTGTTGTCGTCGGGGCTTCCGGCGAACAGCTCGACGTTGAAGGGGCCGGCGGGGGCGTCGGCGGCCTTCGCACCGGTGAGGTCGGTGAGACCGAGGCCCGCGAGGAGCGAGGTGGCCTGCTGGACGCCCACCTTGTAGTTGTCGAAGGTGGCGTAGTAGTCCACGTTCTCGGAGTCGCGGATGAGGCGGTCGTAGGCGATGACGGGGATGTCGTTGGCCTTGGCCTCCTCGAGCACGCTCGTGAGGGTGGTGCCGTCGATCGAGGCGACGATCAGGGCCTTGGCGCCCTTGGTGATCATGTTCTCGAGCTGCGAGACCTGGGTGGGGATGTCGTCCTCGGCGTACTGAAGGTCGACCTGGTAGCCGGCCTCCTCGAGCTGCGACTTGACGTTGTTGCCGTCAGCGATCCAGCGCTCGGACGACTTGGTCGGCATCGCGACGCCGACGAGGCCGCCGTCGCCGGATCCCGAGCCCGAGCCGCCACCGGTTCCGGAGGAGCAGGCGGCGAGGGAGAGGATCATCGCTCCGCCGGCGATGCCGGCGATGAGAGCGCGCTTCATTGTGGTCACTGTGATTCCTTCGTCATTGAATGCAGTGGATGCAGGGCCGCCCTCGGGATCGGGGCGGAGATGTGATGCCATGTGAGCGATCACATTGCGTCATGCTAGACCCGACGGCGCCGTTCGTGTCAACGCGCACGTCTCGACTCGGTAACGGGACATCGACGGCGCGTCGTGCGCTCTCGGAGCGGTGCTGTCAAGGGTCCCCGGCCCCGGAAGGGAGCCGGAGCCGTCGGCGTTGCGTCCAGCACTGTCGAAAGGACGCACACCATGACGAAGACCTGGTTCATCACCGGCGCCTCGAAGGGCTTCGGCCGCGAGTGGGCCGAGGCGGCGCTCGAGCGCGGCGACTCGGTCGCCGGCACCGCCCGCCGGATCGAGACCCTCGACGCCCTCGTCGAGAAGTACCCCGGGACGTTCCTCCCGCTGACCCTCGACGTGACCGACCGCGCGGCGGACTTCGCCGCCGTGCAGGCCGCTGCCGAGCGCTTCGGGCGCCTGGACGTCGTGATCAACAACGCCGGCTACGGGCACTTCGGCATGATCGAGGAGCTCACCGAGGAGGAGGTCCGCGCGCAGCTCGAGACCAACGTCTTCGGCGCCCTCTGGGTCACCCAGGCCGCGCTGCCGATCCTCCGCGAGCAGGGCTCGGGGCACATCGTCCAGGTGTCGAGCATCGGCGGCATCAGCGCGTTCCCGTCGATCGGCGCCTACCACGCGTCGAAGTGGGCGCTCGAGGGCTTCACCCAGTCGCTGGCCGCCGAGGTCGCCGGCTTCGGGATCCACGTGACCCTCGTCGAGCCCGGCGGGTACTCGACCGACTGGTCCGGTCCCTCCGCGTCGCGCAGCGAGCCGATCGCCGCGTACGACGGGGTCCGCGAGGCCGCGAGCCGTCGCCCCTCCGCCGCTCAGCAGGGCGATCCGAGGGCCTCGCGCCTCGGGATCCTCGCGGTCGTGGACGCGGACGAGCCGCCGCTGCGCATCTTCTTCGGACGCGCGCCGCTGGGCATCGCGACGGCGGACTACGAGTCGCGCCTCGAGACCTGGAAGCGCTGGAACGACGTGTCGATCGCCGCTCACGGCGAGTGATCCCGGGCGGTCGCGGCGCGAGGGCGTCGCGGCCGCCGGTCAGCGCGAGGCGGTGACGCTCGCGCTCCGGGGGACGGCCGTGGATCCGCGGACGACCAGCTGCGGAGCGATCGGTGCCGCCTTCTCCGGCCGGTCGCCCTCGATCAGGCTGAGCAGCGTGGCCACGCACCGGCGTCCGAGCTCCACGAAGTCCTGGCGGACGCTGGTCAGCGGCGGCCAGTAGAACGCCGCCTCGGGGATGTCGTCGAAGCCGATGACGCTGACGTCCTCCGGCACACGGACTCCGCGCTCGTGGAACGCGCTCATCAGTCCGAGTGCCATCTGGTCGTTCCCCGCGAACACCGCGGTGAAGTCGAGGAAGCGCGAGAGCTCGAGGCCCACGCGGTGGCCGCGCTCGGCGCTCCAGTCGCCCAGCAGCGGCGGGCGCAGCGGGATCGAGCGGTGGTCGAGCTCGGCGAGGTAGCCCCGCATCCGCGCCTCGGCCTCGATCCAGTCCTGCGGGCCGGCCAGGTGCACGATCTCGGTGTGCCCGAGGTCGATCAGATGCCCGGTGGCGATGCGGGCGCCGGCCATCTGGTCGACGTAGAGCGCGTCGTCGCGGTCGTCCTCGCTCGTCTGCAGCGTCACGTGCGGGATCCGCAGCGCAACTCCCGAGAGGATGTCGAAGACGCGGATCTGCGGCGCGACGACCACGAGGCCCTCGACCGCCTGGTTGAGCAGGTGCCGGATCCCGGCCTGGATCGACGCGCCGTCCGTGCCGTCGACGTTGGCCGTGACGACGAGATAGCCCGCGTCGCGCGCCGCGACCTCGATGGCCTGGATGCTCGAGGCCGGGCCGTACTGGAGGCTCTGCGAGGACAGCACGCCGACGGTGCGGGTGCGGCTGGTGACGAGGGCCCGCGCGGCGAGGTTGGGGCGGTAGTCGAGCTCGGCCATCACCTCGAGCACGCGCTTCTTCGTCTCGGCGCGGAGGCTCGGGTGGTCGTTCAGGACCCGGGAGACGGTCTGGTGCGAGACGCCGGCCGCGCGGGCGACGTCGTAGATGCTCGGCGCCCGCGACGCGGGCTTGTCTTCCGGCATCGGGCACCGCGGCTCTCTGTGATCGGCGCCTCCGACGCAGGACCGGGGCGCCCTCACGGGCGGCTCGCCCGTCCGCGGGCGCGTGTGAGCACACTTTACGTCCCTCGGCGCGGGGGCCTGCACACCGACGGAACCTCGACGGCTCGGACGGGGCGCCGCCCCAGGATCGGCCGGAGGTTCCGGCGCCGCCGGTGCGGGCGTGCTGGATCGACGCGATTCGCATCTCCGCCCCGCGGTCGTCGCGCGGGTGGTCGCCGCGGTCGGGTCAGCCGTCGAAGACCTCGGCCGAGGCGAAGGCCGCGTCGGAGCGGAGCACGGAGACGAGTTCCGCGGGGCAGTCCTCGAAGACGGTCCTCTCCGGCTGGGGAGGCGTCTCCGCCTCGAAGTCGACGACGAGTCCGTAGCAGGTGTAGACCTCGCTGGGGCCGCTGAACCAGCCGCCCTCATCCTCCTCTCCGAGGATCGGACCGGACGCGAGGAAGAGCGAGAAGCGGGCCTCGCCGTCCGTGACGTCCTCGTCGTAGAGCACCACTCCGCCGTCCTCGAGCATCGCGGGATCGACCGACTCGGCTCTCCGTTCCAGCGGGGGACGTCGATTCCCGAGAGATAGGCGGACGGGTCCTCGAGAGGCGGTGGATAAGCCTCCGGATTCAAGCCGTGGAGTATGCCGATCGTCTCGTCGAGTGACCCGTAGACACTCGTGCTGAGCGGATCCTCGACCGCGGCCATCCGCCGCCACAGCCTGCCGTCGATCCCGCTGTCGTGGCCGTGGTACTCCGTCGCGCACGCCGAGAGCGCCGTGATCGACGCCACGATCGCCGCTGCTCTCCACGCCCTGCTGATCGACACCCGGCCCATCCTGCCCGACGCGCCTCGTCAGCGGGCGCGGAGGACCTGCGGGGCCCGGAGGAGGGCGACCGCCGAGAGGGGCCGCGCAGGCGAGTGCGGCGCGGGCGATCTCGACAGGATCGCCGAAGGAGCGCGCGAGCTCCGACTCGTCGCCCGCGACGTGCTCCGAGGCGTCCTCGAGCAGTTCGCGTCGCGACCGCCGAGCGAGGGTCCCTTCCGGAGGTTCTTGAGGATCTTCTCCGCGTCCGTCGCCGTGCGGACCACTACGCCGTGCCTCGCAGGGCCTGGCACTACCCAGCGTGCGGGTCGCGCGTCATCCGGAGCGTGACGATCGCACAGCGATCACAGGCGCCGCCCTGCGGTCCGGGGTACTTTCCTGCCTGTGGGCGACAGTGACGAGAAGTCCGGGAGAGGCTGGCACATCGATCTCGGCGAGACGCGGGAGAGCGTGTCCGGTGATGTCGTCGACGCTCTCGATCGGGTGTCCGCGGAGTTCGCGGCATTCCGGAACGGGACTTCCGGCGAGGGCGGAGAAAGGGCCGCGGCACTCCGCGGAGCCGCCCGACTCGGGGCCGGAGAGCACCGGCTCGCCGTCGCTTCGGGGCTGACGCGGGAAGGCGTCCGCTCCTTTCTCTCAGGGGGATGAGAAGCAGACGGAGAGGCTGTTCCCCCGCGCCTCGACAAGCCGGCGCCGGAAGAAGAGAAAGGCCTCGAGAAGCCGGTGTCTCGACACGAGACGGAGACGATGAATGGACGACGAGGAGTGGGCTCGCTGCCTTCTCGCGATGGAGTCCCGTGCGCCGACGGATCAGGTCGGGGCGGACGTGGAACGCCGGGACGCGATGGTGTCGGCCGTCCTGCGGGAGCTCGACGCGGTCGATCCGTACGGACTCGAGCCGGGCCTGGAGAGCGGCGCTCCCCGCGACGAGTACGAGCCTGAGGCGGCGCCGATCGCGAGCATCCTCTTACACCGAGGACGGATCACCGGCGAGGAGCTCGACTCCGTCTGGCGGTTCTGGTTCGGCGAGCCGCTGAGCGCCCTGCTCGGCGACCGGATCGCTCCGCTCCTGGTGCGGCTCGAGAGGCTCGCGCCTCCCTCAGCGGAGGAATGACGGACGTCGGGTCCCGGTGGCGGACCGGCCGCGGGCCGCTCGCACGGCCGCTTCCCCCGGCGACGGCGGCCTGCTGGAGCTAGCCGACCGTGATCGGAGCGGCGGACGGACGGGTGCCCTGCCGCATCCAGACGAAGAAGCCGACCAGGGTGAACGCGCCGTAGAAGACGTACATCAGCCCCGACGCGTAGTAGCCGGCCGAGAACAGCAGCGGCACGCCGACCAGGTCGACGGCCACCCAGATGAGCCAGAACTCGGTCCAGCCCTTCGCCATGCCGTAGGTGGCGAGGACGGAGCCGACGAAGATCCACGCGTCGCTCCAGACCGGCTCGTAGGATCCGAGCGCGCGGAACACGGGGGTCAGCACCGCGGTGCCGCCGACCATCCCGAGCGCCAGCAGGCCGCGGGTGCGCCACGACGCCCAGCGCGGCTCGATCAGGGTCGTGGAGTCGTCGGGGCGGTGGGTCCACCGGTACCAGCCGTAGACGCTGACCAGGATGAACATCACCTGCCGCCCGGCCTGCCCGAGCAGGTTGACGGGGTTGGGAGTGCCGAACAGAGCACCCATGAAGACCGTGAACAGCAGCACATTGCCGATGAGGCCGACCGGCCAGGCCCAGACCTTCCGCCGCATCCCGCCGAGGGCGCTGAGGAGCCCGAAGACGTTGCCGATGACCTCCCGCCAGAGGACGGTCTGCTCGCCGATGACGATCTGCGCGTCGAACAGCCAGTGCACGAGGTCCACGAGGCCTTCTTCCTGAATCGGGATGCCGGGTGGTGCAACCCTGCCCCATCCCGGGCCATTCCCGTCGCGGGCGGATGCGCGCCGGCGACCGTAGGCTGGCGGGATGACGTCCCGGGTGCGACTCCTGCTGGCCTCGTCGCACCCCGGGCCGACCGTGACGGTCACCGTGCTGGCGACCGTGATCGCGGCGGCGTCCGGGCATCCGCTCGGGCAGGTCGTGCTGGTGGCGCTCGCCGTGCTCCTCGGGCAGCTCTCGATCGGGCTCGCGAACGACTGGATCGACGCCGACCGCGACCGCGCGGTGGGGCGCACCGACAAGCCGGTCGCGCAGGGGCTGATCGGCGTGGGCGCCGTCCGCGCGGCCGCACTGGGCACGGCCGCGGCCGCCGTGGTGCTCTCGCTGCTGCTCGGACCGGTCGCCGCGGTCGCCCACCTGGTGCTGGTCGCCGCGGGCTGGGCCTACGACGCGGGGCTCAAGCGCACGGTCTGGTCGGTCGCTCCGTTCGTGGTCGCCTTCGGGCTGCTGCCGGTGGTGGCGGTGGCGGCGGGCGACGGCCGGCTCCCCGCCTGGTGGGCGATCGCGACCGGGGCCGTGTTCGGCGTCGCCATCCACTGCACGAACGTGCTCCCCGATCTGGTCGACGACGAGGCCACCGGGATCCGCGGCTTCCCGCACCGCCTCGGCCTGCGGCTCTCCGGAGTCGTCGCCTTCGGATCGCTGGTGGTCGCCGCGCTGCTCGTGCTCGTCGGACAGCTCGTCGGCGACCAGCCGGTGCGCGGGACGGGCGTGGTGCTCGCGGTGATCGGGACCCTCGCGGTGGTCGTGCTCGCCGCCGCGGGCGTCCGCCTGGTGCTGACCGGCCCGCCGACGCGCACCCTGTTCCGGCTCGTGATCGCGGCGTCGCTCGTGCTGGTGGTCGAGCTCGGGCTGGCGGGCGCGCGGCTGGTCGGCTGACCGGCCGCCCGCGACCTCAGGACCAGCGCATCGCGTAGACGCGGGCGAGCAGGTCCGAGGTCGGCAGGGTGAGGGCGGTGCGCAGGAACGCCTCGCGGCCGCGGTGCGCGAGCGTGCCGAGCGGTCGTCCGAGCGCCATGTTCGCCTCCGCCTGCCGCGCCGCGCGCCGGGCCGCGGTGGTGCGGCGCCGGGCGAAGCCGGGCCAGGGGCCGGCCTCGCCGCGGCGCACGGCACCGGCCAGGAGCGGAGCGAGCTCGGCGGCGTCGAGCCAGCCGAGGTTCATGCCCTGCCCGCCGATCGGGCTGATCTCGTGCGCGGCGTCGCCGATGAGGACGACGCGGCCGACCCCCATCCGCTCGGCCTCGCGGCGCCGCACCTGGAAGCCGCTGAGCATCGTGCAGGTCTCCGGGTCGGCGTCGGCGCCCGTCCGATCGCGGACCGCGGCGGACAGGGCGCGCGCGGCCTCCTGGTCGGGGGCCTCCTCGGGTCGCCAGGCGGGGGCGCCGAGGGAGCGGTCGGGCCCGCTCAGCGCGACGTAGCGGCGCCGTCCGCCCGGCAGCGGGAAGGACTCCACGACTCCCGCCGGGCCGACGTCGACGAGCGCGGTGCCGGTGAGGCCGCCGGGCTCGGGGTCGGCGAAGTCGCCCATCACATAGCGGTCCGGGTAGTCGCGGCCGGTGGTGCGGATCCCGAGCAGGTCGCGGACGGTGCTCCGGGCGCCGTCGGCTCCCACGACGAAGGCGGCGCGGACCGAGACCGGCTCGCCGCCGGGGCCGGGGCCGGTGCCGGTCGCGTCGACGGCGGAGCCGCGGCGGAGCAGGCCGGTCAGCGCGATCCCGGGGCGCAGCGCCTCCGGGGCCAGCGCCTCGAGGCGCTGGCGGAGGATCGCCTCGGTGCGGTGCTGATCGAGGGTGACGACGTAGGGGTGCGTCGCGGACGCGCGCGCGAACGAGAGCGTGCCGAGGGTGCGGCCCCGGCTGCGCGCGACGCCCTCGCGGACGCGCGTGGCCTCGGCCAGCACGGGAGCATCGGCGCCGACCGCGGCGAACACGTCGAGCGACGGCGGGTGGATGCCGATCGCCCGCGAGCCGCGCGGCACCGAGGAGCGCCGCTCCCACACCCGCACACCCGCCCCGGCCTGCGCCAGGAGCGCGCCGAGCAGGAGTCCGACCGGACCGCCGCCGACCACGAGCACGTCCGTCTCCGCTGTCACGGGTCGAGCCTAGGGAGAGGCGGCGCGGCGGGCGAGGGGGTGCGCTCGACCGCCGCGCGTGCTCAGGGTGCCAGCGGAGGCGTCAGAGCGCGTCGACGGCGGCGAGCACGTCCTCGGTCTCGGTGCGCGTCGTGTAGTCGACGTGCACGTCGGCCGTGCGGACGATCCGGTCGGCGTCGACGACCAGGACGGTCGGGTACGGGACGGCCGGGGTGTCGTCGGCGTTGCTGTCCTTCACGGCGAAGCCGAGCGCGGTGTGCGCCTCCTGCGCCTCGCCGCTGGGGGCGGTGACGATGCCGAGAGCGCTCGCCAGCGCGTTGCCGGGGTCGGAGACGACGGTGAAGCCCAGGTCGCCGTTCGCGACGGCCGCGCGCGACCCGTCGGGGGTCTGCGGGCTGACCGCGACGAGAGCGACCCCGCGCGAGGCGAGCTCGGGGGCGAGGGTCTCGTTGTAGTGCTTGAGCGTGATGTTGCAGTACGGGCACCAGGCTCCGCGGTAGAAGACGAGGACGGCCGGGCCCGCGCCGAGGACGTCCGCGAGGTCGACGGTGTCGCCGTCGACGGTCACGACGGAGGCGGCGGGGAGCGCGGCGCCGGCGGTGACGGCTCCGCTCGGAGCGCCGGCGGCGACGAGGTCGTCGCGCTCGCCGGAGAAGACGGCGGCGAGCTCGGGGCCGACCGTGTCGTCGAAGCCGACGGTGAACTCGTCGAGCTGCGTGCGGACGGAGGTGCTGGTCATCGGAAGTCCTTCGGTCGTGACGGTCGGTGTCCCCCGTCCGGGAGCCTAGGCTCGCGACGAGCCGGGCGCCGCGTGCGCGTCATGCGGCGTCACACGCCGGCCGACGCGTGTCGGCCGGCGCGCGGACAGGGGACCGACCCCGTCACTCCGGGGCGACGACCAGCGCGCCGCCGGCCGAGCGCGAGACGCACGGCATGATCCAGCGCTCGTGCTCCTCCGGGGTCAGCACCAGGTCGCGGTGCTCCGCCGTGCCGCCGACCAGGCGGAGGCGGCAGGTGCCGCAGGTGCCCGACTCGCAGGAGGAGTCGACGTCGATCCCGGAGGAGCGGAGCGCGGTGAGGAGCGAGCGGTCGGCCGCGACCTCGACGACGGCTCCCGTCGGCTCCCACACGGCGGCGAAGGGGACGGCGCGGTCGCCGACGGCGTCGACGCCCGCGAAGTCCTCGACGTGGATCCGGCTCGGGCGCCAGTGCATCGTGAGGGCGAGGACCTCGTCGATCAGCGCGGACGGACCGCAGCAGTAGATCCGGGCGTGGTCGTCGGGCGCGGCGACGAGCGGCCAGAGGTCGAGCCGGCCGTGGATCGCACTGTGGTGCAGGAGGGAGCCGTCGGCGGAGAACTCGTCGAGCCACGCGGTGTCCTCGGGGGTGCGGCTGAGGTACACGACCTGCACGGCCGATCCCTGCGCCCGGAGCTCGGCGGCCATCGCGCGGATCGGAGTGACCCCGATCCCGCCCGCGATCAGGAGGTACCGGGCGGCGGGCTCGAGGGCGAAGGTGTTCGCGGGAGGCGCGGAGGCGAGGACGTCGCCGACGCGGACGTCGTCGTGGAGGCTCAGCGATCCGCCCCGCCCCTCGGGCTCCCGGCGTACCGCGATCGCGTAGTGCGACGGCTCCGGGGATCCCGGCTCGACGAGGCTGTAGCTGCGGCGCTCGCCGGAGGGGGTGGTGAGCGTGAGGTGCGCGCCGGCCGAGTAGCCGGGCAGCGGGGCGCCGTCCTCGCTCCGCAGCACGAAGCGGGTGACGGCCGGGGTGAGCGCCTCGCGCTCGGCCACCACGAGCAGCAGCTCAGCCACGGAGCACCAGCTCGTCGCCCACGCCGAGCGTGCCGCCGTCGAGGACCTCCGCGTAGACGCCGAGGAGCTCGTGGCCGTAGGTCTCGTGCAGCAGCCGGGGGACCGGCAGGTCGCGCCGACCGGTGCCCGGCTCGACCTCGGTCGCGGCGCACCGCTCGGTGGCTTTCGTGATCCGCAGCCGCAGCCCGCCCGCGGTGAGCTCGCGCCCGAGCAGCTCGAGCTCACTCCACGCGGGCAGCCCCTCGAGGTGGATGTTCCCGCGGAACCGCAGCGGATCGACGCTCCGGCCGCAGCGCTCGGCGAGGTCGCGGACGCTCGCCAGGTTGATCAGGGAGACGTACTCCATCTCGACGTCGGAGTTGTGCGCGGTGTCGGTGTAGCGGCGCCCCTCGTCCTGCGCGATCACCGGCTCGACGCCGGGCGGCAGGTCGAGCACGCGCGCGGCGAAGGAGCGCAGCGCGGCCCGTCCGTCCTCCGTGCCGAGGTCGGCGGAGAGGACCCGGTGGCCGCGGACGTCGACGGTGAGCACTCCGCTGCCGGGGTCGAGGTGCGTGGTCAGCCCGGCGAGGCGGGCCTCGGCGACGAGCACGAAGTACTCGCGCTTGGAGATGCCGTGCCGCAGGCCGGGCCGGTAGGCGCCGCCGGGGCGGGCGAGCGCGATCGTGCGGTCGAAGGGGACGCCGCGGCCGGCGGTGAGCTCGACGCGGGGGATCGGCTGCGGGGTCAGGCCCTTCACCGGGTAGACGAAGAGGCCGTCCACGCGTGTCGTCATGCCCCCATCCTGGCGCATCGCCGGGGGAGCCGCCGCGGCGCGGGAGACCCCGAGGAACGGGCGCGGCGCCGTGCGGATCCTGCGAGGGCGGAGGGACGGATCCGCTTCAGCGAGCCTCGTCAGTACTGGAGCGAGAGGCCGACCAGGGGCGGGACGACGAGCGCGCCCAGCTCGACGATCGCGACGCTCGCTCCGACGCCGAGCGTGACGGCCGAGAGCAGCCGGGCGCGGTCCTTCCGAGCGACGCCGATGACGCCGACGATCGCGGTCGCCGTCGCGAGCACGAGCATCGTGACCCCGAGGGCGGCGAAGAGCGCCCCGATCTGCGTGGTGTCGAATCCGCCCTGGAACGCGAGGACCGGGATGGCCGTGGTGAGCGCGGTCCGCCCGATCTGCGCGAGGACGAGGACGATCGCGAGGACGAGGCCGACGATGCCGACCACGTCGCGGGGGCGGGACTGAGGGGCGGGGACGGACGGAGCGGGCTCGCACCGCGGCCCGCCCTCGGACGAGCTCCGCGATCCGCAGGCCGACGCCCGAGCGGAGACGTCGCGTGCGGTGACGCGCGCGGACCTCCGTGGTCGGAGGGACGTCGTGTCCTGTTCGCCTGCCGCCCCTTGCCCGCGCGCCGCTCCGCGCGCACGATGGAGCAGTGATCGCATGGAGCCCTCTCGAGATCGTCGGCGCCGTGGTGATCGCTCTCGCGCTGATCGGGCTCGCCGTCGCGGCCGTGGCGGTCGGAGCGGGCGACGAGATCGCGTTCGTCGGTGTGCTGGTCGCCTTCGCGGTCGCGGTCACCGGGCTCGGCCTCCACATCGCCGGCCGGGAGGCGCGCTACCGCCGCGACAACCGCTGACGGTCAGTGCCCGAGCTCCACCAGCAGCACGCCGGTGATGATCAGGCCGATCCCGCCGAGCATCGTCCAGGTCAGCGGGTCCTGGAAAAGCCAGCGCCCGAGCACCGCGGTCAATGCGACTCCGACGGCCGCCCAGATCCCGTAGGCGACCCCGATCGGCATGCCCTGCGCGAGCGCCCCGGCCAGCAGCGAGAACGCGACGACGTAGCCGACTCCGACCACGACGTACCACCGCTTCCGGCCGTCCGTCGCGGGCTTGAGGCTCATCGTCGCGGCGACCTCGGTGAGGATCGCGCCCGAGAGCAGCAGCCAGGCCATCAGCGCACCGCCCGGCGCGCGGCCTGTGCCCGCTGCGACCCGATCTCGACCATCAGCACGCCCGCGATGATCAGCACCAGCCCGATCGTCATCACGCCCGTCAGCGGCTGTCCGAAGAGCACGGCCGCGAGGACCGCCGTGAGCGCGACTCCGCACGCACCCCACACGCCGTACGCGACTCCGATCGGCATGCCGGCCTTGAGCACCCGGCTGAGGAGCACGAACGCCGACAGGTAGCCCGCCACCACGAGGGCGTACCAGCCCGGCGACTCGATGGCGGCCTGGAGGGCGAGCGACGCCGTCACCTCGGTGAGGATCGCGCCGGTGAGGAGCACCCAGCTCATCGCGGGCCGTCGGGGCGGGTCATCCGGCCAGCGTAGGGCGGGTGCGGAGGCGTGCGCCCGCACAACGGAGGCTCAGCGCCCGGGGAGGGGGGTGGGAACGGTCGTTCTCCGGTCCACGGCCTGCTCACCGCGCGAAGTGCTCGCGCACCTCCGCCTGCCAGCGCTCGCGGTCCTCCTCCGTGATGAACGCCGCGTCGAAGGAGTTGAGCGCCAGGCGCTCGAGCTGTGCGTCGTCCACCCCCAGCTCCTCGACCAGGGCGCGGTAGTTCTCGTCCACGTAGCCGCCGAAGTAGGGCGGGTCGTCGCTCGAGACCGTCACGACGAGTCCCTCGCGGAGCATCGCGGGCAGCGGGTGGTCGGCCATCGTGTCCACGGCGCGCAGGGCCACGTTCGACAGGGGGCACACCGTCACCGGGATGCGGCGCTCGCGGAGCATCGCGACGACCTCCGGGTCCTCCATCGCGCGGATCCCGTGGTCGATCCGCTCGACCTTCAGCAGCTCGACGGTGGCCGCGACCGTCTCGGGCCCGCCCTCCTCGCCGGCGTGCGCGACCAGGCGCAGTCCCTCCGCCGCGGCGCGCGCGTAGACGTCGACGAACAGCTCCGGACCGAAGCCCACCTCGTTCGAGTCGAGCCCGACGCCGATGATGTGCTCGCGCCAGGGGAGGATCGCCGTCAGCATCGCGTCGGCCGCGTCGGCGCCCAGGTCGCGGAGGAAGCACATGATCAGGTCCGTCGAGATCCCGTGGGTCTCCTCGCTCCGACCGAGCGCGCGGGTGATCCCGGTCATGACGGTCTCGAGCGCGACGCCGTTGCCGAGGTGCGTCTGCGGGTCGAAGAAGATCTCGGCGCGGCGGACGTTCGCCTTCTGCGCCCGGTCGAGATAGCCGGTCGCGAGCTCGAAGAAGTCCCGCTCCGTCTTCAGCACGGTGAGGTTCGAGTAGTGCAGCTCCAGGAACGACGCGAGGTCCGTGAAGGAGTACCGCGCGCGGAGGGCGTCGAGGTCCTCGGTCGGCAGGGCGACTCCGTTGCGGCGCGCCATCTCGACGATGTGCTCGGGCTCGATCGTGCCCTCGAGGTGGATGTGCAGCTCGGCGCTGGGCGGGGCGGGGAAGGCGGGGCGGGGCATGCGGATCCTCCAGGGAGCGGCCGGGGCGGCGGGGACGCTCCCGACCGTAGGCCTCCGCTGTTTCGCGCGCGTTTCCGGCGGGAGGCGCCCGATCCGGGTTCGCGAGCGGCCCCGCCCCGGGTGCTTGAGCTCGCCCTGCTGCGAGGTGCCGGCCGGGATCGGGACGAGCCGCGTCACGACGGGCGGATGGGCGACGTCTCCGAGCTCTACGCCGCGTTCGACGAGCTCACCGCGGCACTCTCCCCGGCGGAGCGGCGCGACGTCTTCGCCGTGACGGCCGACCGCTTCTACCGGATCGGCGCCTCGCTGCCCGCGGAGTGACCGCCGAGCAGCAGCCGGACGCCCGTCGCGAGCTGCCACCCGGTGATCGTGTAGACGGAGAGGCGCTCCCACACGCCGTCCGGCAGCAGATCGAGGCCGGGGAGCCGCGTGTCGAGCTGGAGCATCAGGAGGGCGAGCAGGCCGATCGTGCCGAGCGCGAGGCCGAGCGGTGCCGACGCCCAGGGTGCGGTGCCGCGGCGAGCGGAGACGCTGGAGCGGATCGACGCGGCGTTGCCGGCGATGATCGCCATCGCGGCGCCGAGCCCGTGCATCCAGCCCAGCCCGCTCTGCGCGCTCGCCTCGCTGCCGTGCACGATCCCCACCATCGCGATGCCGACCGCGTAGACGACCGCGAGCGCGAGGTAGAGCCGCTGCGGTCCTCCACGGACGAGCCGCACGGTCGCGACGGCGGCCGCGAGGTAGAGCGCGCCCTCGAGGAGGAAGCCGGCGTTCATCACCGCGTGCAGCGGCGAGTCGATCTCTCGCCCCTGGAACACGCCGACCTCCGGCACGCCGAGATCGCTGATGTAGTTCCGCGCGTAGCTGTAGCCCGGGAACGCGGACGCGGCGACCGCCTCGGCGCCCACGTAGACGAGCGCGCTCACCACCCACAGCACTCCGGTCCGACGCGATCCCATGCGTCCATCATCCCGGGGTCCGGCCCGCCGGTCGTCGTCGCCGGACGGTTCCCGGCCGGGGTCGCCCGCACCGGAGCCGGCGGGCCGCCGCTCCGGTCACAGGCTGAACCCGCCGTCGGTCGTGAGCACCTGCCCGACGACCCAGCTTCCCGCCGAGGTGGCCAGCCACGCGATCAGCTCCGCGGGGTCCGCCGGCGCGCCGACGCGGCCGAAGGGCGTGCTCGCGACGTGCTCCTCGAGATCCTCGAGTGAGCGGTCCGTGGTCTCCGGGTCCAGGTAGCCGGTGTTCACCGGACCGGGATCGATCGTGTTGAGCACGATCCCGAGCTCCAGGAGCTCGGCGGCGACCGTGGCGGTGACGCCGGCGAGGGCGGCCTTGCTCGCGGCGTAGGCGACCTCTCCTCGCATCGCGCCGTGGATCTGGCCGGACGTCATCCAGAACACGTGCCCCTGTGCCCGCGGGTAGGGCCCGGCCCCGACGATCCGGTCGCCGGGCCTGCGGGGTCCGTCGGAACGCGGTGCCCGGAGCCGCGCGAACTCCGCGGTGAGCAGGAGGGTGGAGCGGGTGTTCACATCCCAGAACGCGGTGAGCCGCTCGGGCGTCATGTCGAGGATGCTGCCGTCGTCGCCGCTCTTCGCGTGGTTGCAGACGAGGACGTCCAGGGTCCCGGTCAGGCCGGCTGCGGTGGCGATCAGACCGGGGACGGTGGAGGGGTCGGCCAGGTCCGCGGCGACGTCGGCGAACCGTGCGCCCTCCGTGAGGTGCGCGCGGAGCTCGGACCGGACCGCGTCGAGGTCGTCGCCTCCCCAGGGGAGGTCGAGGTCGTGAGGGCGGTGGTGGTGGACGACGAGGTGCGCGCCGAGGGAGGCGAGCTTCGCGGCGACGGCGAATCCGATGCCGCGTCGCCGCGAGACGCCGGTGACGAGAGCGGTCCTGCCCTGCAGGGGGAGGAGTGCGGACACGGGGAGCCTTTCGATCGCGCCCGAGCGGGCCGGAGGGAGCGGGCCGGAGTGACGGGGACCGGGGAGGCCTCAGCCGCACTGCACGAGCCCCACCGTACCGAGCCGCCGGTGGCTTCCGCCCCGCGATCCGGGAGGAGGCCGGTCAGACCTGCCGGAAGACCCGCAGGTCGCGTCCTCGGGAGGAGCCGAGGCGCGAGTAGCTGTCCGCCAGCCGCTCCTCGGCGGCGGCCGCCACGACGACGCCTCCCGCGGGGACCGTGGTCAGCAGCTCCCGCGTCGCGAGCAGCGCCGACAGGCGGGTCCGGGGCGCTGCGAGAGCGCCGTCACCGTCCACCGCCGCCCGGGGGGCGTCTCCGCGCCGACGGCTGCGGTGAGGGGGGTCCCGACGAGCAGGGCCCCGGCCCCCACGGCTCCGCCGAGGAGCGCCGCGAGGACCAGGACCGCGCCGAGCAGTCCCGAGAGCGCGACCCACAGGGCCGCCACCAGGCCCAGGAGGACGACCGGGACGGTGACGGCGATGCTCGCGAGGGCGTCGGCGACGGGCCGGTAGCGCCCGAACACGACCAGGCCGTTCCGGTCGGCCGTCTCGTGGGCGGCGCGGCGGATCACGGAGGGCGTGAGCGAGAGCAGCGCGGTCGGGAAGGCCAGGACGGCGAGGACGCGGTGCCGCGTGAAGGCGCGCACCATCAGCCACGACACGGCGGGCAGACGTCCCCACCCGACCGGTGCCGACGCCGCTGCCATCGATCCAGTCTGCGCGACCGGGGAGGTGCGGGGCCAGCGGGTCGGAGGACGCGGCCCCGGCTCCGCTGGGCGAGGGGCTCCGACGCGGACTACTCCTCGTCCGCCCGGTAGACCTTCCGGAACGCGTCCTTGCGGGCGATCCTCCCGCCGCGGAACTCGTAGATGTCGCAGCCCCGCGTGACCTGGGGTCCGCCGTCGGGGCCGGTCCCGGTGAAGGACCAGGTGGCCGCGCCGCGCGTCCCGGCGATGAGGGGAGCGCCCTCCTCGTGCCGCTCCTGTCCCGTGTCGAAGGCCAGCATCAGCGCGAACCCCTCGCGGACCTGCTCCTTCCCCGTCCAGGTGCGGCCGGGCTCGGGGCCGACGGACGCGCCGTAGACGCAGTCGTCGGTCATGTGGCTCATCAGCGCTTCGAGGTCGTGGCGGGTCCAGGCGTCGCTGAACGCGGCCAGCACCTCGGGCGTCATCTCGCTCGTGCCGGTCTCGGTCGAAGAGGAGTCGTCCATGGGCGGGCCTCGGTCCTTCTGATCGGTGGACCGTCGTCGGTCGCTCTGCGACCGTGGCAGGTGAGCGGCCGCGGTGGCAACGCCCTCTAGCGGTCATGTCCGGAAGCGGACGGCCGGCGGGCGGAGGGGGACGGCGCAGGCGGACGGCATCGGCCGCCCGCGCACGCCCCCGGCGTCCGGATGGTAGGCGCTCGCCGCCTCGTCCGCCACCTCCTCCCCACCGCCCGGCGCCGGCGCGCAGGATGAGGAGCACCGGTCGCGGCGGGCACCGACTCCGCGCTCGACCGGCTCCGAGACCGCCACGAGCCCGCTCCGGCGGGAGGACAGCGAGAGCACCATGGGATTCTGGGGACCGACCGACGACACCCGCGCCACGCGCCCGGTCGACGAGCCGCTCGGCGAGCTGGAGCTCGTGCACGCCTTCACCAGCGGGCCGATGCCCACCGGCGTCAGCGTCTCGCACACCGGGCGGATCTTCGTGAACTTCCCGAAGTGGGGAGACGAGGTCCCGGCCACGGTCGTGGAGCTGCGCGACGGAGCGGCGGTGCCCTACCCGGACGAGGCCTGGAACACGCCGTCGGGAGTCGACGACGCCGGCGCCCTCGTCTCGGTGCAGAGCATCGTCGTCGATCCGGCCGACCGGCTCTGGATCCTCGACACCGGCAGCCCGATGTTCGAGCCGACGCAGAAGGGCGGCCCCAAGCTCGTCCGCGTCGACCTGGCGACCGACACCGTCGAGCAGGTGATCGTCCTCGAGCCGGACGTCGCCCTCCCGACCACCTACCTCAACGACGTGCGCTTCGATCTGCGGCGCGGCATCGCCTACATCACCGACTCGGCCGACTCCGGCCCGAACGGGATCATCGTCGTCGACCTCGAGACGGGGACCGCCTGGCGCCGCCTGCACGACCACCCGAGCACGAAGGCGCTCACTCCTCCGGAGCTCGTGCCGATGGCCGAGGGCCGCGTGCTGATGAAGCGCCCGGCCGACGGCGACCCGCAGCCGGTGACGATGGGCGCCGACGGCATCGCGATCTCGGCCGACGGCGAGCGCCTCTGGTACTGCCCGCTCGCCTCCCGCCGCTGGTTCAGCGTGGCGACGGCGGCCCTGGTCGACCGGTCGGCACCGGACGAGGACGTCGCGGCGACCGTCGTCGACGAGGGCGACAAGGGCGGGGGAGCGGACGGCCTCGAGACGGATGCGTCGGGCCGCTTCTACGCCACGAGCTACGAGAACAACGCGATCGTCCGCCGCCGCCCCGACGGCACGATGGAGACGATCGTGCACGACGAGCGGCTGCTCTGGCCCGACACCCTGTCGATCGCGACGGACGAGCACCTGTACGTCACCGCGAACCAGCTGCACCGCCAGGCCGACTACCAGGGCGGCACGGATCTGCGGACGTACCCGTACTCGCTGTTCCGGGTGCGGATCGGCGCGGGGCCGGTTCTCCTGCGCTGAAGGCCCCCGCCTGGTCTCCTGCGCCGAGATCCGCAGCGCGGCTCAGCGCCAGTGGGCGAGCTCCGTGCGGAGGGTCGCGCGGGCGCGGGCGAGCAGCCCGCGGACGGTGGAGCTCGAGAGGCCCAGCTCGTGCGCGATCGCGTCGTAGCTGCACTGCTCCAGCTGGCGCAGCTCCCAGCAGCGGCGCTGGGCCGGGGGCATCGCGGCGAGCACCCGGTTGGCGTCGGCGGCGAGCGACCCGCAGTGCGCGGCGTGCTCCGGGTCGTCGGCGGCGGAGGCGGGGAACTCGTCGTCCAGCTCGGCTCGCAGCCGCGAGACGCTCGAGCGGAGCCGGTCGACGCTGCGGCGGCGGGCGGTCGTGACGAGCCACCCGGCGATGGTCTCGCCGTCGATCACGCTGTCCACGTGGGTCCACGCCGCGAGGAAGGTCTCCTGCACGACGTCGTCGACGTCGGCGCTGCTGCGGAGGGTGCGGGCGGCCGTCGCGCGGAGCAGCCCGGTGTAGCGGCGGACGATGGTGGCGAACGCCCGGTCGTCGCCCTCGGCGGCGCGGATGACGAGCATCCGGTCCGAGTCGGGCTCGAGCAGCGCGAGCGGCGGCGCGGCGAGGGTCGAGGGGCGGGCCCTCGGGGGGCGTGCGGGGGTGGTCGTGAGCATGCGGACTCCGGTCGACTCGATGTGTACGCATGATTCGGAGGCGCGCTCCCGCTCGGTTCCCCGAAGCGGGGCCCCAGTGAGAGGGGCAGGTCTGTCCGGTTTGCGGGGACGTCAGCGCCGCCGCGACCACCAGCGGCGGGGCCGCTCCGGCTCGGCGGCCGCCCGGGCCTCGGCCGCGGCTGTGCGGGCGGCGCGCCGCTGCGACCAGGCGGCGACCTCCTCGTCGACGTCCCGGAGCGGGGTGACGACGGGCGGCCCGCCCAGCAGCTGCCGGCGCGCCTCGATCACCCGCGTGTTGAAGTCGGCGAGCTCGGCGCGCACCTCCTCCTCGCGGTGCAGCCGGTCGAGGCGCTCGTCGAGTGCGCGGTCCTCGGCGCGGAGGAGGAAGGCGGCCGGGCCGATCCCGGTGAGGTTCTCGCGCTCGATCTTGCGGCGGATCCACCAGTCCGGGTCGTGGGCCGCGCCCAGGTCCGGGAGCGGCTTCCCCGATCCCGGCAGGTCGTCGAAGTCGCCGCGGCGGATCGCGAGCTGGATCGCCGTCTCGACGAACGCCGCCCGCTCGAGCGGATCCTCCGGCAGGGCGGGCTGCTCCGACTCCTCCTCGCCCGCTGCGCCGGCCCGGTACCGGGCGGCGCGCTCCCTCGCATCCGACATCCCTCCACGCTAGATCGGGCTCCTCGCCGCGGGCAACCACCCCTCCCGCCGTCTCCTCGGTCGGTGCGCGGCGGCTCGACATCGGCGGCCCGGCGTGCGTGGTATCGATACTCGATAACATCGACGATCGATAAGGGGCGCATCGTGACGAGTGTCATCCCCAGCGGACCGGTCCGCGAGCGGCCGCGCGTGTTCCGGGTGGCGAGAGCGGTCCTGCTCATCGTCGCCGTCTTCTCCGTCCTCACCGCGCTCGTGCAGACCTGGACCGTCACGACCGGGCGCTCCCTGCTGGTCTTCGGGGGAGCCGACGGCCCCGCCGCGACGACCGACGTCTGCTGAACGCCTGCTTCCAGGCGGCATTCATAGCCTCGAGAAACTGCCCAGTCTCCCGCTCGTTCTACGAACGCAAGCGACAGGAAGGCAAGTCTCACAAGCAAGCACTGATCGCTCTCGCTCGGCGACGAATCAACGTGATCTGGGCGATGTTTCGTGACCAGACCCGTTACAGCCCTCCACCCACAGACCCCGCCGGTTCCGCATCACTGAAGCTGCGGGCCTTGCCTCCGCTCAAGCCCCCGGTCGTCGCGCCGGGTGGTTCTCCACGATGACGCCGCAACGACGCGCGGTGCGCTATGCCGTCGATGCACGAAACCGACGCGAACATCGGTGAGATGCAAGGAATTCGAGGCGAAAACAGGTCGAAAGCCGTTGTGTGGATGTACAGCGGTTCACGGCGGCGTGCCAGCTCCAATGGCAGCGTCAATTTCTAAGGTAAGCCTCACCAAACTTCCGGTGAAAGGTGATGCTGCGTGCTTTCGAATTATCTGATCGCTCTTCGGGAGGGCCTCGAAGCGGGCATCGTTGCCGGCATCCTGATCGCCGCGCTGACGAAAACCGGCCGCCGGCACCTGATCCCTGCATTGTGGCTCGGCGTCGCTTTCGCGATCGCCGTCTCGCTCGGAGTTGGCGCGGCGCTGACGTGGGGTCCGTACGGTCTCAGTTTTCAGGCGAAGGAGATCCTCGGTGGGACGCTGTCGGTCCTGTCGGTGGCTCTGGTGACGTGGATGATCTTCTGGATGGCGCGCAACGCCCGCACCCTGAAGGGCGATCTCGAGGGACGAGTAGCGATCGCGGGCGGTGCTCTCGGGGTCGCGGTCCTCGGCTTCGTGAGCGTCGCGCGTGAGGGCGTCGAGACGGCACTCTTCCTGTGGGCGGCCGTGTCTTCGAATCAGGACGCTGGAGCCGCGGCGTGGGGCGCGGTCCTCGGTCTGCTCACGGCGGCGGTCCTCGCCGTCGTCCTGTCGTTCGGCTTCGTCCGGATCGATCTGGGCCGCTTCTTCGCGTGGACTGGATGGTTCCTGGTGATCGTCGCGGCGGGCGTGCTCGGCTACGCCGTGCACGATTTCCAGGAGGCCGGCCTCATCTCCGGAGAGGGGAATGCACTGTTCGACATGTCGTCGCTCATCCCGCCGACGAGCTGGTACGGGGTCGTCCTGGCAGGAATCTTCAACGTCGCGCCCGATCCCAGCGCCGCCCGCTTCGCCGCCTGGCTCGGGTACCTCGTCGTGGTCGGGACGCTCTTCGGTGCGCAGCTACTGCGCCGGAGTGCTCCTCGTCCGGTCGTCGTCGGGGTAACGGGATAGAGCCGGCCTCGACACTTCGGTGTCCGAGGCGGAAGGGCGTCGACCGGCTGGACGCAGAACGCCCCCGGCGTCCCAGCGTCCCAGGGAGGGAAGCGGGGCACCGGGGGCGGTTCGTGGAAGAGGAGGTCTCTCGCTCCGGCCTTTCTACTTCCCGGCGAGGGTGGTCAGCAGCTCCTGGATGCTCGTCGTCTCGGCGGCCGGGTCGGGGCTGCTGGAGCGGACGGAGGAGAGGACGGGGTCGATCTGCTGGTCGACGTAGGTCCAGGTCTGGCAGTTCGCGGCGCTCAGTGCGGGCTCCGCGTCGTCCCAGGCGGTCTCGAGGTCGGTGGCTCGGGCTTTCGCGCCGGCCTGGTCGCCGCTGGTGACGAGGGCGAGGGTGTCGGCGGTGATCGTCTGGAAGTTCTGCACGTCGGCGGTCGGGAAGTCGGTCTGCACCGACGCCTCTGCGTCGGCTGCGGACAGTGTTCCCGACGTGTCGCAGGCCGGGGCCGCGCCTTCGGGTGCCGGGGTGGTGTGCGGCTGGCTGTTGGTGAAGGCGAGCAGTCCGACGACAGCGACGGCGAGGACCGCGAACGCGACGAGCGAGCGTCGCTCCCGAGCGACGGGCGGGGTGTGGTGCTCGGCCGTGCCCTTGTCGACGTCGGCCCTGCTGAGGGAGAGGTACACGACCGTTGCGAGGATCGCGAGCAGGAAGATGATGCTGGTGACGAAGGTGCCGAGCCCGAGGCCCTGCTCGTCGGGGGAGAGGCCGAGCCAGTCGCCGATGTTGGCGCCGAGGGGGCGGGTGAGGAT
The DNA here is from genome assembly GCF_002932755.1 of Rathayibacter sp. AY1B6. Lineage (NCBI taxonomy): Bacteria > Bacillati > Actinomycetota > Actinomycetes > Micrococcales > Microbacteriaceae > Rathayibacter > Rathayibacter sp. AY1B6. Next base: position 4,488 of record NZ_PSWL01000013.1, on the reverse strand, counting down.
GTAGGCGATCCAGAACGCGAGGACGGGGTTCGCTCCGTAGCGCCAGAGGCCCGTGACGATGGCGATCAGGGCGAGGGGCAGGAGGATCGAGACGCCGGGGCCCCAGCCGGTGAGCTCGAGGGTCCAGTCGCCGAGGGCGGTGCCGAGCGCGAAGGTGACGAGGACGGTGAGCCAGTAGAACGCCTCGCGCGGGGTGGTGTCGATGCTGTGGATGGAGAGGGTGCGCTCCTTCGAGTACCAGACGCTGAACACGATCGCGAGCAGCACGGAGAAGACGAGGGAGCTGGCCCAGAGGGGCACGCCGAGCTGGTCGGTGAGGATGTCGGTGAGCAGGGTGCCGGTGACGCTCATGACGACGACGGTCAGCCAGTACGCGGCGGGCAGGTAGCGGCGCAGCCGCATCTGGATCGCGAGCACGACTGCGGTGACGATGATGAAGATCACGGCGGTCGTGATGAGGCCGACGCCGAGAACCATGTCGATCCAGTCGGCGAAGCTCTCGCCGACGGTGGTGCAGAGGATCTTGATGATCCAGAACCAGATCGTGACCTCGGGGACCTTGCTGAGCAGCCGGTGCACCGGGAAGCGGGTCGTCGTCGTTGAAGTGTCCATGCCCGCAGAGTCGCAGCCGGGACGGGGGCGGCGGCTCGGGATGCGCCGTGCTGTGTTGTGTTTGCTCACAACGACCCGGAGCTCCCGAACGCGTTCAGCTCGATGCCCGGCTGAGGGGCTGAGGTTCTGTGCTTTCACAACGGATGCAGGGGAATCCTCCGCCGCCACAGGCCGCTCGTTCGTAGCGTGAACTCCTTCGGCGCGCTCCGCGTCGGGAGACGAGGACGACACTGATGCCGAACCGGGAACCCGCGACAGACGGTGCGATCGCCTATCGGGCGGCGCGACGCTGGCCGCTGATCTCGGCGGGCCTCGCGGTGCTGCTCACGGGACTTCTGGCCGCGCTGATCTTCTACCGGGAGCACGACAAGCCGTTCGGGTTCGACGCCGCGTGGATGAACGAGATCATCGAGCACCGGTCGACGTTCTGGTTGGTGCCGTCGCTGGTGATGAACAGCCTCGGCGGCGGGATCGTCGGCACGATCGTGATTCCGCTCGTCGTGTTCGTGTGGCTGCTGGTCTGGCGGGGTCGGTGGGCGGCGACGTACTTCGCGATCGCCGCGCCGCTGAGCGGGCTGCTGGTGCAGATCCTCAAGAACGCTGTCGGTCGTCCGCGGCCGCTGGAGATCCTCGTGAACGCCGACTTCGGCTCGTTCCCCTCCGGCCACAGCGCGAACGCCGCCACGACCGCGATGGTCCTCGCGATCGTCTTCCCGCTGTGGTGGGTCCGCATCGCCGGAGCCCTTTACACGGTCGCGATGATGCTCAGCCGCACCTACCTCGGAGCGCACTGGATCTCCGACACCGTCGGCGGACTGCTCCTGGGCGCCGGAGTGGCGCTGATCGTCTGGGCGCCGCTCGCGGTCCGGCTGCACACCGAGCGCGCGTCGTCACCGCCGCCCCTCCGGCGCCGCATCGCCCGACGGCGGGCCCTCAGCTGACGGCTCGTCAGGGTCGAGGCCTGGCGACGTCGCCGCGGAGGATCGTCAGGAGCACGACGGCGACGATCGACCCGGATGCGATCAGGCCCGCGAGCACGACGATCTGGAAGACCCCCGCCGCCACGGGCGAGAGTCCGCCGAAGACGGCGCCGATGAACGCGCCGGGCAGGACGACGAGCCCCGTGGTCCTCGTCTGGTCGGTCAGCGGCACGAGCCCGGTCCAGGCCGCCTCTCGCGCCAGGCCGAGCGTGGCCTGCCGCGGCCGGGCGCCGAGAGCCAGCCAGCCCTCGACCTGGTCCCAGCGGTCGGCGAGCGTCGCGGCCAGCGCTCGGCCGGTGACGGTCGCGACGGTCATCGCGCCGCCGATGAGGATCCCGCCGACCGCGAGGACGTAGCGGCCAGTGAACGGGACGGCCCCGAGACCGAAGACGATCCCGGCGCTCACCGCGACGCCGGCCGCCATCGCCGCGGTGACGGCGAGGACCGTGCGCCGGGAGCGTCCGAGGCGGCCGGCCGCGGTGAGCACCGCGGCACCGCACATGACGACCAGGAAGAGCAGGACCCAGCGGATGTCCGCGATGACTCCCGAGAGGATCACCGCGAGCACCCCGAGCTGAACAGCCCCACGGAGGATCGCCAGCGCCGGCCGCGCGAACGAGACGACCCCGAACGTGCGGAGTGCGGCCACGGAGACTGCCGCGCAGATCGCGACCGCCGCGACCACGACCGCCGGAGTCAGCTGGTCGATGGGCGTTCCTGAATGACCCAGGTGTTGCCGTCGGGGTCGGTGAAGAAGACGAACGAGTTCCACTCCCCGCCGCGGCCCTCGAGCCGGACCCCGTCCTCGAAATACGACACCGGGCTGACGTCCACGCCGCGCTCGGCGAGTTCGGCACGGGCTGCGTCGATGTCGTCGACGACGAGCTGCAGCCCTTCCAGGCGGGTGGGGCCGGTCTTGAGCTGGATGCTGCTGTGCGAGCCGGGCGGGGTGAGCTGCACGATGCGCATCTCGTCGCTGATCCGCACGTCGAGGTCGAGGTGGAACCCGACCTGGTCGGCGTAGAACGCTTTCGCCCGGTCGACGTCCTCGACGCTGACGGGCACGACTTCGAGATTCCACTGCACAGGACGGCCTTTCGCAAGGGTGGCGGACGAGGTGGCGGGCGTCGCCGTCCAGTGTGTCCGGTAGGACTCCCGTCGGGCAATCGGGTCAGCTGGCCGCGATCGTCCCGGTGAGCAGCAGCCCGGACACGACGAGGGCCAGGGCGACGCGGTACCCGACGAAGACGCCGAAGCCGTGGCCCGCGACGTACCGGAGCAGCCACGCGATCGACGCGTACGCGACCACGAACGAGACGACGGTCGCGACGAGGGTCGGGATCCAGCCGACGCTCGCACTGACCTCGGACGCGGCCGTGGCCGCTTCGTAGGCGCCGGCGGCGGTGAGTGCGGGGATGGAGAGGTAGAACGCGAACTTCGTCGCGGTCACTCGATCGAGCTCGCGGAACAGGCCTCCGCTGATGGTCGCTCCGGAACGAGAGACGCCGGGGATCAGCGCGATGCACTGCACGAGGCCGATGATGACCGCGTCTTTCCGGGTGATCGCGCGACGGTCCTTGGTCTGAGCGCCGACGCGTTCGGCGACGAGCATCACGACGCTCCAGCCGAGCAGCGCCGCGACGACGACCCACAGATTGCGCAGGCCTCCGCTGATGAGGTCCTTCCCAAGGAACCCGATGATCCCGATCGGGATCGACCCGAGGATCACGTACCAGGCGATCCGGTAGTTCGTCCGCTTGCGCTGCGACGGGTGCCGCAGCCCGACGAACCACGCGGTGGCGAGCTCGGCGATGTCCTTCCGGAAGTACAGGAGCACTGCGGCGATCGCACCGATCTGGATGATCGCGGTGAACGCGGTCACCCCGACGTCGTCGACGCGGAGGCCCATCAGCTTCTCGGCGATGGTGAGGTGCCCGGTGCTGGAGACCGGGAGGAACTCGGTCAGCCCCTCGATGATGCCGAGGATGATCGCCTGGAGGATGTCCATCGGGTCCGTTCCGGTCGGAGAGGAGTCGCGGGGGATCCCGCGAGCGCTTCCGAGAGTAGGGATCGCGACGGCCGTGCTCGGCCGGAATCCGGGTCGCTGTGTGCATCTTCAACGACCCCGGCGAACACCCCAGCTGCCGACACCGCACGCTCCTCGAGCATGGCGGGATGACGCACCTCGCTGCACCGCTCCCTCGACCCCGCGGCGGTGTCTTCGCCGGCCGCTACGTCGCCTCCACGGTCCCCGAGGCGACGGCGCTGTTCTGGATCCTCAAGGTGCTGACCACCGGGATGGGCGAGACGGCGTCCGACTTCCTCGCGACCGCCTTCGACCCGGTGATCGTGGTCGGCGCGACCGGTCTCGCGTTCCTCGCGGCCCTCGGGCTGCAGTTCGCGGTCCGCCGGTACATCCCCTGGGTGTACTGGCTGGCAGTACTGATGGTGAGTGTCTTCGGCACGATGGCCGCCGACGTGCTGCACGTCGTCGCCGGCGTCCCGTACCTCGTCTCGACCCTCGGGTTCGCGATCGCGCTCGCCGCGGTCTTCGCCCTGTGGTGGCGAGTCGAGCGGACCCTGTCGATCCACTCGATCACGACACCGCGCCGGGCCCTGTTCTACTGGCTCGCCGTCTCCGGGACCTTCGCGCTCGGCACGGCCGCGGGCGACCTGACCGCCTCCACCCTCGGGTTCGGCTATCTGCCGTCCGCGGTCCTGTTCGCGGCGATCATCGCTGTCCCGGCGCTCGCGCACCGGTTCACGGGGCGGAACGCGGTCCTCGCGTTCTGGTCCGCCTACGTCGTCACGCGTCCGCTCGGCGCCTCGGTCTGCGACTGGCTCGCGGATCCCGTCGCCCAGAAGGGCCTGGGCCTGGGCACCGGCCCGGTCACGC
>NZ_PSWL01000012.1:0-107034 GCF_002932755.1 Rathayibacter sp. AY1B6 | reverse complement strand
CAGCGGGGGCGGGCGAATCGGGGCTCACGAAATCGATGTCTTCCGTCGGGGGCAGGGGACGAGCGGGCCTCCAGGGAGAGGCACCGCTCGGTTCCGTGAGCGCAGCCTGTGCGAACATCACGAATTCATAAAGGATAACCACGGCCGGCGGGATCCGGCCAGAGCCCGCCGCGCACAGGCGTGATCGGGGCACGGCACGCGGCGAGCCCCGACGGGATCCTGCGCCGATCCACCTGCCGACGCACGGAATCCGTGTCGGCTCGACGCGGGAGAGCGGTTACACCTCGTCCGCGCGCAAACGGCGCAGCAGATCCTCCAGCTCGGCGAAGAGGGGCTCCGGCGCCGCGATCAGCAGCCCGGAGCCGAAGGGGGCGCCGTCGAGTCCCGCGACCCGCGCGCCCGCCTCCTCGGCGATGAGGGCGCCGGCGGCGAGGTCCCACGGGTTCAGGCCGCGCTCGTAGTACGCGTTCAGCTGCCCGGTGGCCACCGAGCACAGGTCGAGCGCCGCCGAGCCGATGCGGCGGATGTCGCGGACCGAGCCCAGAAGCTCCTGCACCACGGCGCCCTGGCGCATCCGGCGGCCGGCGTCGTAGCCGAAGCCGGTGCCGACCAGCGCGAGCGAGAGGGAGGAGGGAGCCGAGACCTGCAGGGCGACGCCGTCCCGCTCGGCTCCCCCGCCTCGGCTGGCCGTGGTGACCTCGCCCGTCGCTCCGTTCACGACCGCTCCGGCGAGAGCGGTCCAGGTCGCGGGATCCGGCTCCCCCTCCACCACCGCGATGCTGACCGCGTAGGACGGGATGCCGTAGAGGTAGTTGACGGTCCCGTCGATCGGATCGACGACCCAGGTCAGGCCGCTCGTGCCGCCCCCCGAACCCGACTCCTCGCCGAGGAAGCCGTCGTCCGGTCGCGCCTCGGCCAGGCGCCGGCGGATCAGCTGCTCGACCTCCCGGTCCGCTGCTGTCACCACGTCCTCCGGGGACGACTTCGACGCGGCGATCTCGACACCGTCCTGCCGCCGCTGGCGGGCGAGGTGCGCCGCCTCGACGGCGATCGAGCGGGCGATGGCGAGGAGGGGGGCGTTGTCGCTCATGGCCCCAGCCTAGGGATCGGGCCCATCATGGGGGGATGAGCACCCCGATCGCCCTCACCGGAGCCACCGGAGCCGTGGGCGGCCGCGTCGCGCGCGAGCTCGCCGACGCCGGTCGCGCCCTCCGCCTGCTGGTCCGCGACCCGTCCCGCGCGCCCGAGCTCCCCGGGGCGGAGGTGGTGCGCTCCTCCTTCGCCGACGCGGGCGACTCGCTCGAGGGGGTGCGCCTCCTCCTGATGGTCTCCGCCTCCGAGAACGAGGAGCGCCGCGCCGAGCACCTCGCGTTCGTCGACGCGGCCGCCGCCGCGGGCGTCGAGCACGTCGTCTACACCTCCTTCGCCGGAGCCGCACCCGACGCGGTCTTCACCCTCGCCCGCGACCACGCGGCCACCGAGGACGCGATCCGCCGCTCCGGCATGGGCTGGACGTTCCTCCGCGACAACCTCTACCTCGACTTCCTGCCCGCGATGCTCGGCGAGGACGGCGCGATCCGCGGACCCGCGGGATCGGGCCGTGCCGCCGTCGTCGCGCGCGAGGACGTGGCCCGCTCGGCCGCCGCTGTCCTCCGGTCCCCCGCAGAGCACCGCGGAGCCGCCTACGAGCTGACCGGACCCGAAGCGCTCACCCTCGACGAGGTCGCGGCGACCCTGACGGCGGCAGGACGTCCCGCCGTGTTCGTCGACGAGACCCTCGAGGAGGCGTACGCCTCGCGCCGCCGCTGGAACGCGCCGGACTGGCAGCTGGACGCCTGGGTCAGCACCTACTCCGCGATCGCCGCCGGGCAGCTGGAGCACGTCTCGCGCGACGTCGAGCGGCTGACCGGACGGCCGCCGCTCTCCCTCGCGGGGTTCCTGGAGCAGGAGGCGCGGGGCTGAGGCGGCGGCGCAGGCCGAGGTGACGGCGCGCGGGGTGCGGCGGCAGGAAGGACCGCCCACCGAGGATCCGCCGGACCCGTGCTGCCCCGGACCGGTGCTGCCCCGACATGCGGAACGCCCCGCGCATCTGATGATGCCGGGGCGTCTGCTGGGTGCTCCTGCTCGGTGGCGAGTGAGGGATTCGAACCCCCGAAGGCTACGCCGTCTGATTTACAGTCAGATCCCTTTGGCCGCTAGGGTAACTCGCCGTGGCGCACCCGACCGCGTGTTCACAACCGGAGGCGCTCAGCAAGGATACCCACGCGACCGGCGGATCGGAAATCGGTGCCGCGAGGGCTCAGTCCGCCTCCGCCGCGTAGCGGGACGCCGCCTCCGCGACCTTCCCCGCATAGCTCCCGGCCGGGTTGTAGGCCGCGATCGCCGCCCGCCAGCCCGACTCCGTCGAGAGGTCGCCGCCGGCGTCGCAGAGGTACCGGGCGGCGGTCACCGCCTGCTGGTCCACGTTCTGCGGATCCCATCCGCTCGACGCCCACGCCATCCAGGTCGCCGGGATGATCTGCAGCGGACCCATCGCCCGGTCGACCTCGGCGTCGCCGTCCAGAGCCCCGCCGTCGTTGTCGGGGACCCGGTCGAAGCGCGTGCCGTCCAGGCGGGGGCCGTAGATCGGCTCCGTCGGCCGCCCGTCCTCGCCCAGCTCGCCGCCGTCGATCGTGCCGTGCCTGCTCTCGACGTAGCCGATGCCGGCCAGGGTCGCCCAGTCGAGGCGGCAGTCGGGGTCGACCGACGCCGTGAGGAGGGCCGTGCCCGCGTAGGCGGTGAGCGCGCGCAGCGGAATGCCGCTCCCCTCGGACGCCGTGCCCAGCCACGCCTCGTCGGCGAGCAGCCGCACGGGCGTCGCCGCGGCCTGCTCGGGATCCTCCAGCACGACGGGGTCGGCCGCGACGGGAGCGGTCGCCGCGGGAGGAACGGTGGACAGGCCCTCCTCGACCGTCAGCGCGGGCGGCCGCTGACCGCAGCCGGCGAGGAGGAGGCCTGCGAGCGGGACGAGGACGAGAACGGGGAGGCGGCGCACTCCTCAGAGGTACCAGCCGCGCCTGGGGCCGGGCTCCGCCACGCCTGAAAGCTAAACTCGGAGCCATGGCAGATTCAACGTTCGACGTCGTCAGCAAGATCGACAAGATGGAGGCGGACAACGCCCTGAACCAGGCCCACAAGGAGGTCGAGCAGCGCTACGACTTCAAGAACGTCGGCGCCTCGATCGCCTGGAGCGGCGAGAAGATCCTGATCAAGGCCAACACCGAGGAGCGGGCGAACGCCATCCTCGACGTCTTCCAGTCGAAGCTGATCAAGCGCGGCATCAGCCTCAAGAGCCTCGACGCGGGCGAGCCCTTCGCCTCCGGCAAGGAGTACCGGATCGAGGCCACCCTCAAGGAGGGCATCGACCAGGAGCACGCGAAGAAGATCAACAAGCTCATCCGCGACGAGGCCCCGAAATCGGTCAAGTCGCAGATCCAGGGCGACGAGCTCCGCGTGTCCTCGAAGAGCCGCGACGACCTCCAGGCGACCATGGCGCTCCTGCGCGGGGCCGACCTCGAGCTCGACCTCCAGTTCGTCAACTTCCGCTGAGGGATGGCGCACTCGGGAGCACGCGCGTGACCGCCGGCATCGACGAGCCCGACCGGCGGGGCCGCTCCGGACTCGACCGGGAGGGCCTCGACCTCGTCGGGAACCCCGACGTGGTCGTGAAGGAGGTCACCCTCCTCTCGAGCGACTGGTACGTCCTCCGCACCACTCGCTTCGACTACCGGCACCGCGACGGCAGCTGGACCACCGAGCAGCGCGAGACGTACGACCGGGGGAACGGTGCGGCGGTCCTGCTCTACGACGCCGAGGCGCGCACCGTCGTCCTGATCCGGCAGTTCCGCTACCCCGCGTACGTGAACGGCGACATCGACGGGATGCTCCTCGAAGTCCCCGCCGGCCTCCTGGACGAGGACGGGCCCGAGGAGGGCGCCCGCCGCGAGGCGTCCGAGGAGACGGGACTCGAGGTCGGCCGGCTCGAGCACGTGTTCGACGCGTTCATGAGCCCCGGCTCGGTCACCGAGAAGCTGCACTTCTACGCCGGGCGCTACCGCGCGGGCACGCGCAGCGGAGCATTCGCCGGACTCGCCGACGAGGGCGAGGACATCGAGGTCCTCGAGCTCTCGTTCGACGAGGCGCTGACCCAGATCGGCGTGCAGATCGTCGACGCGAAGACGATCATGCTCCTGCAGTGGGCGGCCCTGTCCGGCCCGTTCTCGCGCTGACCCTCGGGCGTCGCCGCTCCGGGTGCGTCAGCGCGCGTACTCGGCGAGGGCGCGTCCGGTCAGCGTGTCCGCCGCCGCGAGCCCGACCGGAGTCCCCTCGAAGACGATCGTCCCTCCGTCGTGCCCGGCACCGGGCCCCACGTCGATGATCCAGTCGGCGTGGGCCATCAGGGCGCGGTGGTGCTCGATCACCACGACGGAGTTCCCGGAGTCGACCAGCCGGTCGAGCAGGCCGAGCAGCGTGTCGACGTCCGCGAGGTGCAGACCCGTCGTCGGCTCGTCGAGCAGGTAGACGGATCCGGTCGAGGCCATGTTGATCGCGAGCTTGAGGCGCTGGCGCTCGCCCCCGGACAGCGTGTTCAACGGCTGTCCGAGGGTGAGGTAGCCGAGACCGACGTCGACGAGTCGGGCGAGCACCGTGTGCGCCGGTCCGGTCGCGAAGAACTCCGCGGCGTCGACGATCGGCATCGAGAGCACCTCGTGGATGTTCCTCCCGCGGAGGCGGTACTCGAGCACCTCCGCGGTGAACCGCTTGCCGTCGCACTCCTCGCAGACCGACGAGACGGTCGCGGCGGGGCCCAGCTCGGTGAAGATCATCCCGGCACCCTTGCAGACGGGGCAGGCGCCCGCCGAGTTGGCGCTGAAGAGCGCCGGTCGCACGCCGTTCGCCTTCGCGAAGGCCGCACGGATCGCATCGAGGACCCCGGTGTAGGTCGCCGGATTGCTGCGCCGCGAGCCGCGGATCGGCGACTGGTCGGCCACCACCACGCCGGGCCGACCCGCGAGCGAGCCGTGCAGGAGCGACGACTTGCCCGAGCCGGCGACTCCGGTGACGACGGTCAGCACGCCGAGCGGGACGTCCACGTCGACGCCACGGAGATTGTGCGTGGAGGCTCCGCGGATCTCGACCGCCCCGGTCGGACGGCGCACGGCGTCCTTCAGCGGGACACGGTGACCGAGATGGCGGCCCGTCAGAGTGTCGGACGTGCGCAGCTGCGCCACCGTCCCCTCGAACCGCAGCTCGCCGCCGTGCGCGCCGGCCCTCGGACCGAGATCGACCACGTGATCGGCGATCTCGATGATCTCCGGCTTGTGCTCGACGACCAGGACGGTGTTGCCCTTGTCCCGCAGGCGGCGCAGAAGCTCGATCATCCGCGAGACGTCGTGCGGATGCAGCCCCGCCGTCGGCTCGTCGAAGACGTACGTGACATCCGTGAGGCTCGACCCCAGATGCCGCACCATCTTGACCCGCTGCGCCTCACCGCCCGAGAGGGTGCCCGACTCCCGATCGAGCGACAGATAGCCGAGGCCGACCTGGACGAGGGCGTCGAGTGTCCCGAGGAGGGTCTCGACGATCGGAGCGACGGACGGCGCCTGCAGTCCACGGAGCCACGCGGCGAGGTCGGTCGCCTGCAGCGCGGCGCACTCGGCGATGTTCCACCCCTCGATGCGCGACTCCAACGCCGCCCGGGTGAGCCGTCCGCCTCCGCACTCGGGACAGGCGGCGAACGTGGCCACCCGCTCGGCGAAGGCGCGGATGTGCGGCTGCGCCGCCTCCTTCGCCAGGTAGAGGCGGGTGACCTTCACGAGGAGGCCCTCGTAGGTCATAGTCATCCCGGCGATGGCCATCTTGGTGGCGGGACGGTGGAGGAACGCGTCCATCTGCTCGGGCGTGAAGTCCGCGATCGGGACATCGGCCGGATACAGGCCCGACTCGGCGAGGCCCTTCCAGTACCAGCCGCCGACGACGAAGTTCGGGATCGCGTCGAGAGCACCGCCCTCGAGCGACTTCGAGCGGTCGATCAGCGCGTCGAGGTCGATGCTCGACACGCGGCCCGTCCCCTCGCACCGGGGGCACATCCCCTCCGGCAGGTTGAAGGAGAACGCACCGCTCGTGCCCGCGTGCGGGTCGCCGATCCGGCTGAAGAGGATCCGGAGCATCGTGTACGCGTCGGTCGCCGTGCCGACCGTGGACCGGCCGTTCGACCCCATCCGCTCCTGGTCGACGACGATCGTGGCCGACAGCCCGTCGAGCGACTCCACGTCCGGGCGGGCGGGCGACCCCATGAACTGCTGCACGAAGGCGGAGTAGGTCTCGTTGATGAGGCGCTGGGACTCGGCCGCGATGGTGCCGAAGACGAGAGACGACTTACCGGAGCCAGAGACCCCGGTGAACACGGTGATCCTCCGCTTCGGGATGTCGACGTCGACCCCCCGGAGATTGTTCTGGCGCGCACCGCGCACCCGGATGACGTCGTGGGGCGCGGGCGTGGTCATGCTGTCTCCGTCCAGAGCGGTGCCCGAAGCCTAGAGGAGGCGCGCGGCGTCCGCGCCGGAACGACGAACGGCCCTCCGAAGTGCACCGGAGGGCCGTTCGGAGAGCTCGCGTCAGAGCGCCGCCGGCTCCGCCCGCGAGATCGCGATCATGTCCTCACGGGGAACGACCTTCACACGCGCACGGCCCTCGGGCTCGCCCAGCGCCATCTCGTGCTCGTCCAGCCGGTGCCAGCCGTCGAGATCCGTGTAGGCGATCTCCCGCTCCTCGAGCAGCGCGACCACGGCAGCCTCCTCGGGGTGCTCGGGCGTCCACCACGACGCCTGATCGTTGAGCACGTGCGCGACCGTCTCCATTGCATCGGACTTGGTGTGCCCGATGAGGCCCACCGGTCCGCGCTTGATCCAGCCGGTCGCGTAGACGCCGTGGACCTGCTGGTCCTCGTCGTCCAGGACCTGGCCCTCACGGTTCGGGATCACGCCTCGCATCTCGTCGAACGGGAGGCCGTCGAGCGGTGAGCCGAAGTAGCCGACCGCGCGGTACACGGCCTGCACGGGGACCTCGCGGATCTCACCCGTGCCGCGCACTCCGCCCTCGCCGTCCGGCTCAGTGCGCTCGTACCGGATCGCGCCGACCCGACCGGATCCGTCGTCCACGAATTCGAGAGGCTTCGCCCAGAAGTGCAGGTGCAGGCGGCGCGAGGCGCCCCCGACCTCGCGGGTGCGCCACTGGTTGAGCACCCGGTTGATGACCATGACCTGCTTGTTGGTCGCGATGGCGGCCTCCGAAGCGGGATCGAGGTCGAAGTCCTCGTCGGCGACGATCATGTCCACGTCGCGCAGCTCGCCCAGCTCGCGCAGCTCCAGGGGAGTGAACTTCACCTGAGCGGGACCACGGCGCCCGAAGACGTGCACGTCGGTGACGGGAGACGCCTTGAGCCCCTCGTAGACGTTCGGCGGGACCTCGGTGGGCAGGAGGTCCTCGGCGTGCTTCGCCAGCATCCGCGAGACGTCGAGCGCCACGTTGCCGTTGCCGATGACGGCGACGGAGGAGGCCTCCAACGGCCAGGTTCGCGGCACGTCGGGGTGGCCGTCGAACCAGCTGACGAAGTCGGCCGCGCCGTAGGAGCCCTCGAGCTCGACGCCGGGGACGACGAGCGGAGCGTCGCGGACGGCGCCGGTCGCGAAGATCACGGCGTGGTAGTGCCGCTTGAGATCCTCGAGCGTGATGTCGGTCCCGAAGTGCACGTTGCCGAAGATACGGATGTCGCCCCGGTCGAGCACCTCCCGCAGCGCGGTGATGATCCCCTTGATGCGCGGGTGATCGGGCGCGACTCCGTAGCGGACCAGGCCGTAGGGAGCGGGCAGGTGCTCGAACAGATCGATCGAGACGTCGTACTTCTTCTCGGCCTTGATCATGAGGTCGGCGGCGTAGATGCCCGCGGGACCCGCGCCGACGATGGCCAGCCTGAGCTTGGTCATTGCGTTCCTCCTGCCGGGGCGCCGCAGCGCACAACCGGTCTCATTCCTGCGGCGCAGGGCGCGCCGCGACGATCGGGGTCAGCCGTTGCGCTCGACGACGGTGTCGGCGAAGCGCGTCAGCGCCTTGCGGACGGAGCCGTCGGGCAGCGGAGCGAGGGCGGCGACGGCCTCGTCGGCCCAGCGGTGGGCCTCGGAGAGGGTCTGCGCAGTGACGTCGTGATCGCGCAGCTGAGCGATGGCGTCCGAGATGTCGGCGCTCTGCTCCTCCGTGTGCGCGATGGCGTCGTTCGAACGGCTCACGTAGCTCTCGATGCGGGCGAGGAGAGCCGCCGCCTCCCTGTCTGACGAGGCGCGCTCCCGCAGACGCAGGATCGGCAGCGTCGACACACCGGCGCGGATGTCCGTGCCGGGGTTCTTGCCGGTCTCCTCCGGCTGGGGCGAGAGGTCGATGACGTCGTCGACGATCTGGAAGGCGACGCCGATCTTCTCGCCGAAGACGCGCATGGCCTCCTCGTACTCCTCCGGAGCCTCCGAGAACGCGACGCCCGTGCGGCCCGCCGCGGCGATCAGCGACCCGGTCTTGTCGGCCAGGACCGACAGGTAGTGCTCGACCGGGTCCTCGCCGTCGGTCGGGCCGACCGTCTCGTGCAGCTGCCCGAGGACGAGCCGCTCGAACGTGTCGGCCTGGAGCCGGATCGCCTTGTCGCCGAGCTCGACCATCAGCTGGTTCGCGCGGGCGAAGAGCAGATCGCCCGTCAAGATGGCCACGTTGTTGCCCCACACGGTCTGGGCCGACGGGACGCCGCGGCGCTTCTCCGCCTCGTCCATGACGTCGTCATGGTAGAGCGACGCGAGATGCGTGATCTCGATCGCCTGCGCACCGAGCAGGACCTGCGGCGTGTTGCCGCGGCCGAGCGACGCGGCCAGGAGGGTGAGCATCGGGCGGACGCGCTTCCCGCCCGCCTCGAGGAGGTACCGGGTGGAGACGTCGGCCACGGCGTCCGCGAAGGACAGCTGCCGGACGAGACCCTCCTCGACCTGCTCCAGTCCCGCGTCTATCGTGCGGGCGAGAGCCCGGTCCGACGAGGAGGAGAAGATGCGCTCGGAGAGGCCGAGCTGCGCCGTCAGAGACGGGCTGCGACGAGCGACGGGCGCAGTGGCGTTCACAGGGAGACCCTAACGTCTCGGCCTGTGCGGACCCCGGTGGTCATCGGGTCGCCGCGATCGGCTTGACGCCGCGGTGCAGCGCCACGATGCCCGCGGTCAGATCGCGGTAGGCCACGCGCTCGAAGCCCGCGGCGCGGAGCCAGGCGGCGACGACGCTCTGCGCCGGCCAGGCCCGGATGGAATCGCCGAGATAGTCGTACGCGGGATTGTTCGACGACGCGAGCCGCACGACGGCGGGCATGACGGTCGACAGGTAGAAGTCGTACGCGGCGGCCAGCGGGGCGATCGGCGGAGTCGAGAACTCGCAGATCACGACCCGGCCGCCCGGCTTCAGCACACGCAGGAACTCGGCGAGCGCCGTCCTGGGCTCGGCCACGTTGCGCAGACCGAACGAGATGGTCACGGCGTCGAACGACTCGTCCTCGAACGGGAGGTCCATCGCGTCGGCCTGGACGAACTCGATCCGGTCGTTGCCCGCCTGACGGCGACGGCCGACGGCGATCATCCCCGGGGAGAAGTCGGCTGCGACGACCTGGGCACCCGACCGCGCCAGCGACGCGCTCGACGTGCCGGTGCCGGCCGCGATGTCGAGGATGCGCTCACCGGGAGCAGGGTTCACGGCGCGAGTCGTCGCGATCCGCCAGAGCCGGTCGTTCCCCACCGAGAGGAGTCCGTTCACCAGGTCGTAGGCGGGAGCCACGGTGTCGAACATCGAGGCGACCTCGTCGGGCCGTTTGGTGAGGTCTGCCTTCGTCACGATCCGCAAGTCTACGGCGAGACGCGGGACGGCGGCTGTGCATCCGCCGTCCCGCGCCCGGTCGGCGCGCTCCCCCTGGGGAAGCGCCGGGGCCGCCCCGCTCCGCCTCGCGCGGCGGCCCCGGACCGGATCACGGTAGCAACGGAGCCCTGCGCCCCGAGCCCCGCGGCGTGGGACGTCCCACCTTCTGGCGCGGGCGTACCCTGCTGAGGTGACGCTCATCGGCGCTGGAACCCCCCTGCTGCGTGCGGAGACGACTCCTCTGGACTCTCCGCAGTCGCTCCTCTCCCACTCCGACCCGCGACGGCCCCTCCTCTGGCAGCGCGACGGCGCCGGCCTCAGCGGACGCGGCGAGGCCCTGCGGCTCGAGTTCTCGGGGCCGGAACGGCTGCGGGACGCGGCGGCGGCGTGGCGTCGGCTCTGCGACGCGGCGACGGTGGACGACCGGGTCGGACTGCCCGGGACGGGGCTGGTCGCGTTCGGGACCTTCGCTTTCTCGAGCCGATCCGAGGCGACGAGCGTGCTGATCGTGCCGCGGACCGTGATCGGGACGCGCGACGGCCGGTCGTGGCTGACGCGGATCACGATCGGCGAGTCGGAGGGACCGGGGACGCCGGGCGAGGAGCCGCTGGGAGCGGAGTACCACGTGCCGCTCTCGCCGGGTGCTCTGTCGCCGGACGGGTACCGCGAGGCGGTGGCCGCAGGCGTGGAGGCGATCCGGGCGGGAAAGCTGTCCAAGGTCGTGATCGCGCGCGATCTGCAGGGGCGGCTTCCTCCGGGCGCGGACCTGCGTCGGATGCTGGGTGCGCTCACCGAGCGCTACCCGGACTGCTGGGGCTTCGCCGTGGACGGATTCCTCGGCGCCAGTCCGGAGACGCTGGTCGCGGTCGATCGGGGCGAGATCTCGGCGAGGGTGCTCGCGGGCACAGCTGCCCGAGGAGAGGACCCGCTCGCCGACGCCCAGGTGGAGACCGCTCTGCTCGCGAGCCCGAAGGACCGCTCGGAGCACGCTTTCGCTCTCGCCAGCCTGGTCCGGGAGCTCGAGCCCCACACGCGGAAGCTGACGGCCGGCGTCGCCCCGTTCACGCTCCGCCTGCCGAACCTCTGGCACCTCGCGACGGACGTGCGAGGGATTCTGGACGACTCCTCCAGCGCGCTCGATCTCGTCGACGCTCTGCATCCGACCGCGGCAGTGGCCGGCACTCCGACAGCCGACGCCCTCGCGCTCATCGAGCACCTGGAGCCCTTCGACCGCGGTCGGTACGCAGGACCCGTCGGCTGGATCGACGGCAACGGTGACGGCGAGTGGGCCGTCGGCCTCCGGAGCGCCGAGGTCACGGCCGAGGGCGCGGTCACGGCCTGGGCGGGCGCCGGCATCGTGGCCGACAGCGTGCCCGACTCCGAGCTCGCCGAGACCCGGATGAAGTTCCGGCCGATCACCGACGCGCTCGCCTGACGTCCGTCGGGAGTCGCTGACGCCGTCGACCACCCGGCCGCTGTCCCGCCGCTGCCTAGCCCGCCGGGTCTCCGTCGAGCCGGGGCACGACCGGCCGTCGTCCTGCGCCCTCCGGCGGACGCCCGGGCAGCGCCGGCGGTCGGGTCGTCACGCGTCGGCCCGTCGGTGTGGTCCAGTCCGCTGTGCCGTCCGGATGGAGCAGATACGTCCACCGGTCGCCGTGGCGCACGTGGTGGTGGGCGACGCACAGTGAGGCGAGGTTCTCGGGTGCCGTCTCTCCCCCGTTGCGCCATTCGACGCTGTGGTCGATCTCCGTCGAGGACGCCGGCCGGGTGCAGCCCGGGAAGCGGCAGGTCTGGTCGCGGAGGCGGACCAGCAGCCTCATTCTCGGCGGCGGGAGGCGGTGGCGGCGCCCGACGGAGACGACCGCTCCGGTCTCCTCGTCGGTCAGCACCGGGGTGAAGGCGGCGTCGTCGTCGATCAGCGCTCGCATCGCCTCGGCGGGGATCGGCCCGTAGCCGTCGAGTTCAGCGGCCGCCTCGTCGTCGCCCGCGGCGGTGCTCGCCGCTACGGTGACTCTCACCTCGGCCCGCGGCCCCGTCGAGGGCGCCGCGGCTCCCTCCGGAGTGGTCCCCGCCACGTCCCCGTGGCAGAGCAGGTCGGTCCACGCGTCGGCGCGGAGCTGCGCCAGCGTCCGCAGATCGCGCTCCCCTTCGCCGCCGTCGCGCAGATCCCTCGCGATGCGGTCGAGCCGGGCGAGTGCTCCGACGGCCTGAGGCGCGGGGACGTGCGCGCAGACCGTCGCCATGCCGTCGATCCCGGCCGTCAGCCACACCCGGCGGTCCTCCCGGGCGCGAGCGTGTCGCTCCATGAGGGGTTCGTCGTGCAGCTCCTCCCGCACCCGCGCGAGGGCGTGGCGCAGCTGCCCCGGGGTCAGCGTCTCGGCGAGGTCGACGGCCCGGTCGTCGTAGGCCGCGCGCGCCGCTGCCGGGAGGGTCGCCGCGACGGAGCAGATGAGCTGGCCGGCCTCCCAGCGCATCCTGGCGTGGGCGAGCGCGGCACGGGTCCGCGGCAGCTCCTCCATCAGGAGCGAGGCGTGCAGCAGCTCCCTGGCGGCGGTGCGCTCGGAGATCCCGAGGGCGACGGCGAATTCGGCTCGGATCGACCGGTCGACGAGGTCCGTCGCATCCTCGTCGCGCGCCGAGGAGCCTCGGGCGAACGCCTCGGGACAGGTCAGTGCTGTGCGGTGTCCCGCGTGCAGCGCCTCCGCGGCGGACAGGAGCACCGGGGAGGCGCTCCTCGCGAGCGCCGCCGCCCGGTCGCCGAGGGCGAGGACTTCTCCTCGCACGGTCTCCGCATCAGCCATGCCTCCAGCGAAGCAGCAGCAGACGGGCTCCGGAGCTCGAACGAGGCGTCCCGGGGAGAACGCCGCTCGAGGACGACCTGTGGAGGACCGTCCGACCGGACCCGTGCGGACTCAGCGCTCGAGCCGGATCTCCACGATGCCCGGCCCGTCCCCCGGCGAGGTCAGCGCCTGCTCCAGCTCGCCGCGCGTCGCCGCACGGCGATGGCCCCACCCGTAGGCGCGCGCGAGAGCCTCCAGGTCGGCGTTCTGCGGAGTGAACTGCACGCGGTCGAACGCGTCGGGATGCGAGCTCGACGCGACCTCGAGCCCGTCGAAGATCGTGCCGCCCCCGTCGTTCACCACGACGAGCTGCACGCGCGGTCGCCGCTCACCGGGCGGGAGGAGGAGGCCGCCGGCCTCGTGGAGCAGAGTGAGGTCGCCGAGGACCGCGCGGGTGACGCCGCCCGCTCCCTGCTCGGTGGCCTGCGAGGCCACCGCGATGCCGAGCGCGGTCGAGATCGTGCCGTCGATGCCGGCGAGGCCGCGGTTCGCCAGAACGGAGATGCGCTTGCCCGGCAGAGTCCCGTCGGCGACGCGGATCAGTCGCGAGGCTCCGAACAGGAGCCGGTCGTGCGGCCAGGTCACCTTCCAGACCGCGGCGACGACGAACTCCCGGGTGAGCGGTGCCCTGATCGCGGCGAGGGCGTTGCGCGCGTAGCCGCGGCGGTCCTCGACCGACATCGACCCCGCGTCGGGGACCTCGTCCAGCTCGTCGGGATCGACCGTCAGGGCGCGGCTCGCGGACACCCAGGATCCGGCCCAGGCGCGCTCGCCGCGCTCGGGACGCGGCGACCCCTCGGGGCGGACCACGTCGACGCCTCCGACGCGTCGGGCGCGCCGGCCGGGGTTGTAGAACTGCTCGCGCACGGGGTCGACGACGATCACCTCGACTCCCTCGCGCCGCAGCAGCTCGGGGACCTCGCGGGAGAGCGTCGGGTGGCCGAGCACGATCGCCCGGCGGATGCGTCCACCGAAGTCCGGCTCGCCGAGCAGGCGCCGCCAGGCGACGACGAGCTGCGGCCCGAAGCGGGCGCCGGAGGAGACCTCGGCCAGCAGCGGCCAGTCTCCCGCGCGCGCGACTTCCTCGGCCTCCGCGCCCGCCTTGTCGCCGGCGATGACGACAGTGAACGGCTCACCCGGCCCGGCGGTCACGACGGCACGCGGGATCCCGGATCCGATCGCGGGCGACGAGACCGGTTCGATCCGCTCGATGTCCGGCAGAGCGGAGGAGAGCGGATCGCGGAAGGCGAGATTGAGGTGGACCGGCCCGCGTCGCGCGGCGGCGACGGCCCGATCGGCGAGCGCCCGCGCGTCCTCGGGCCGGGAGCCGTCGTCCGGAGCCGCCACGTCCTCGAACAGGCGCACGGCACGCCCGTACAGCTCGCGCTGCTCGGCCGTCTGGTTGGAGCGGATGCCGCGCAGCTCGTCGGGACGGTCGGCCGTGAGGACGATCATCGGCACGTCCGAGGCGTCCGCTTCGAGCACGGCCGGGTGCAGGTTCGCGGTCGCCGTGCCGGAGGTCGTGATCACGAGCGCCGGCATCCGGGATTCGAGGGCGAGGCCCAGCGCCAGGAACCCGGCGGAGCGCTCGTCGATCCGCACGTGCAGCCGGACGTCGCCGCGGGTCTCGAGCTCTGCCGCCACCAGGGCGAGCGCCTGCGAGCGGGAGCCCGGAGCGACGACGACGTCGCGGACGCCGAGCGCGACGAAGTGGGCGAGGAGGTCGACCGCGAATCGGGTGGAGGGGGCGACCGGCCTGTGCTCAGGCATCCCGGCGGCCGGGGCCGTCGGCCTCGCCCTGCTCGTCCATGTCGGCGAGGTCGCGCTCGAGCTGGGCGATGCGCTCGGCCTGCAGGCGCTCCTCCTCGGGGTCGCGCTCGGTGCGGAGCGTGCCGAGGAAGTCGGGGTCGTCATCCGGAGCGGTGTAGCGGCGGCCGGCGGCGCGCTGCTTGCGGGGCCGGCCGATCCAGAACCACAGTCCCGCACCGATGACGGGGAGGATGAGCACCACCAGGAGCCAGGACCACTTGGGGATCGCACGCACGGCGTGACGGTTGCTCATCGCGACGTCGATCACGGTGTAGACCGTGAAGACGGCGAGGGCCACGAGCAGGCCGATGACGAGGCGGATCATGGACACGAGTCTACGTCCGGCACCCTCGTCCGGGAGGGTCCGCACGGACGCTGGACAGGAGGCTCCCACGGTGCTCACGGAAGCGCGTGCAGGGGCCGACGTACACTGTCCCGGTGAAACTGAGCCGCGCGGTCGTCGTCTACTCGCTCCTGCGCCTGGCCATGTTCGCCGGCGTCTTCGTGCTGGTGTACCTGCCGGCGCGCACCTTCGTCGACTCGGAGCTGACGGCCGCGGTCACCGCTGGCTTCGTCGCCGCGATCGCGAGCCTGTCCCTCTCGTACATCCTGCTGAGGAGGCCCCGTGAGCGCATCGCGGAGGCGATCTACGAGCGGCGCAAGGACGTCCCGCGCGCCCCGACCGACGACGACGTCGAGGACGCCGCGGTCGACGCGACCCGCGACGAGCGCTGAGCTCCCGTCCTCGATCACGGGCGGACCGCCGGCGAGCGCTTCCCGGGGACCCCCGGCCGGCGAGCACCCCGTCCCGGGCACGGACCGACACCCGCACCCCGCCCTCGGCCGCGGACCGGCGCCGGCACCCTTCCGCCGCTCTAGAACGCCAGCGCCGCCCCGAGGATGACCGCGTAGGCGAGCCCGCCGAGGCTCGTCAGCTGCAGTGCCAGGATGAGCTCCTTCGCCGTCTTCGCCGTCAGAGTGATCAGGATGGCCGGCAGGATCATCAGCAGCACGAAGAGCGTCAGCCACGCCAGCGGGTAGAACAGCGCGAGGATCACCGCGATGCCGAACGGGATCAGCACGAAGCCCGTGTAGATCGCCCGGGACACGGCCGGTCCCGCGAGGACCGCGAGGGTCCGCTTGCCCGAGAGGCGGTCGGTCGGGATGTCGCGGATGTTGTTGACCATGAGCACGGCGCAGGCGAACAGGCCCGCCGCCACGGCGCCGAGCCACGACTCCTGGTTGGTGCGGCCGATCTGCACGAACGTGGTGCCGACGGTGGCGACCAGGCCGAAGAACACGAAGACGAAGAGCTCGCCGAGCCCGAGGTAGCCGTAGGGGCGGCGTCCGCCGGTGTAGAACCAGCCGGCAGCGATCGCCGCCGCGCCGACGATCAGGAACCACCACTGCCCCGAGAGGGCGGTGAGCACGAGGCCGGCGACGGCCGCGATCCCGAAGAAGGCCAGGGCGACGGTGAGCACGTGACGGGGCTTCGCCGCTCCGGAGCCGGTCAGCCGCGAGGGTCCGACGCGGTTGGCGTCGGTGCCGCGCACGCCGTCGGAGTAGTCGTTGGCGTAGTTGACGGCGATCTGCAGGGCGAGCGAGACGGCCAGGCAGAGCAGGGCGCGCACCCAGTGCCAGCCCTCGTCGACGACCTGGGTCGCTCCGGTGCCGATGAGCACGGGGGCGACGGCCAGCGGGAGGGTGCGGAGGCGGGCGCCGGCGATCCACTCGCGGGGACCGGCGGGCTTCACGACGACCGCTCGCGGGCTGCCCCCGGGGCGGCCGCTGGAGGACTTCTTCTTGCGACTCGTACTCGACACGGAGGGAATCCTACCCACCGGCCCGTCGACGCTCGGAGCCGGTCAGCCCTGCGCGGCGAGCACCTCGAGGGCGCGGCGGTCGGGCTTCCCGGAGGCGAGGAGGGGGATCCGGGCGACCGGAAGCACGGCCGCGGGAGCGCCGGCGCGCCCGAGGCGGTCGGCGATCAGGGCGCGCAGGTCCGCGAGCGCGGGAGCCTCCTCCGCCGTGACGACGACCGGGACCTCGCCCCACTGCTCGTCCGCCCGCCGCACGACGACCGCGTCGGGGACGGTCCCCTCGCGGAGCACGGCCTCGACGGCGTCGAGCGAGACCTTCTCTCCGCCCGACACGATCACGCGGTCCAGCCGGCCGGTCACCCGGAGGCGCCCGTCGACGACGGTGCCCGCGTCGCCGGTGCGGTACCAGCGCTCCCCGTCGAGCTCGAGGAAGGCGGAGGCGCTGCGCTCGTGGTCGATCGCGCCGTCGGCGTCGAGGTAGCCAACCGCGAGGGTCGGGCCGCCGAGCAGCACCTGGCCGTCCTCGACGCGCATCCGCACGTCGTGGAGCGGGACGCCGTCGTAGACGCAGCCGCCGGACGTCTCGCTCGAACCGTAGGTCAGGCGGATGCGCACGCCGAGGGCCGCGGCGCGGTCCCGCAGCGGCTGCGGCGTCGCCTGGCCGCCGATCAGGAGGGCGTCGAACGAGCGGAGCGCCTCGGCCGCGGAACGATCGCGCTCGGCGAGGTCCAGCAGCCGCGCGAGCTGGACCGGGACCAGCGAGGAGTACCGTCGCTCCCCCGCCGGCATCGTCCGAGCGAGAGCGAGGAAGGCGGCCGCGTCGAAGCCGCCGGCCGGGAGGACCACCGGGTCGGCCTCCGCCGTCAGCGACCGGACGAGGACCTGCAGGCCCGCGACGTAGTGCGTCGGCAGGCAGAGCAGCCAGCGTCCCGGCCCGCCCAGCTCGGCGAGGGTCGCGGAGGCGCTGGTGAGCAGGGCCGCTGTCGAGAGCGCGACCCGCTTGGGCGGCCCCGACGAGCCCGAGGTCTCGACGACAGCGGCGACGCGCTGCGGCACGACGGCGTCATCGGAGGCCGTCGCAGCACCGGGGGCGGACACGCGGATCGCCGGGCCGCTGCCGTCCAGGGCCGCGCGCAGAGCGAGGAGGACGGCCTCGACCGTCGCGTCGACACCGGCGAGCGGGCGGGTCACCTCGACGCCGTCCTGCTCAGAACTGCCACGGGAACGGCGACCAGTCGGGCTCGCGCTTCTCGAGGAAGGAGTCGCGTCCCTCGACGGCCTCGTCGGTGCCGTAGGCGAGGCGCGTGGTCTCGCCCGCGAAGAGCTGCTGACCCACGAGCCCGTCGTCCACGGCGTTGAACGCGTACTTCAGCATCCGGATGGCCGTGGGCGACTTGGTGAGGATCGTCTCGGCCCACTCCACCGCGGTCGTCTCGAGCTCGGCGTGCGGTACGACCGCGTTCACGGCGCCCATCTCGTAGGCGCGCTGCGCGGAGTACTCCCGAGCGAGGAAGAACACCTCTCGCGCGGCCTTCTGCCCGATCTGGCGGGCGAAGTACGCGGAGCCGTAGCCCGCGTCGAAGGAGCCGACGTCGGCGTCCGTCTGCTTGAAGCGCCCGTGCTCGGCGGAGGCGAGGGTGAGGTCGCAGACCACGTGCAGCGAGTGCCCGCCTCCCGCGGCCCAGCCGGGGACGGCCGCGATGACGACCTTCGGCATGAAGCGGATGAGGCGCTGCACCTCGAGGATGTGCAGGCGGCCGTTCCGGGCGGAGTCGATGCCCTCGGCGGTCTCGCCGTCCGAGTACCGGTAGCCGTCGCGGCCGCGGATCCGCTGGTCGCCGCCGGAGCAGAACGCCCAGCCTCCATCGCGCGGGCTCGGGCCGTTGCCGGTCAGGACGACGACGCCGATGCGCGGGTTCGTGCGGGCGTCCTCGAGGGCGCGGAACAGCTCGTCGACCGTGCGCGGCCGGAACGCGTTGCGGACCTCGGGCCGGTCGAACGCGACCCGCGCGATGCGGCCGGAGCGGTCGTGGTGGTAGGTGATGTCCTCGAGTGCGTCGAAGCCGTCGACGGCCGCCCAGCGGTGCGCGTCGAACAGTTCGGAGACCTGCGTGCTCATGCCACGACCCTACTGATCCGGACTGCACGGCGGCTCGACACCGTCCGGGCAGACGGAAGGGGACCCCGCTCCCGCGGAGTCCCCTTGCCGGTGCTCGCCGCTACTTGGCGGCGGAGGTGGTGCGGTTCTCGGCCGACACCATCCAGGCGTACTGCTCGAGGCTCTGGATGATCGCGTGGAGGAGGTCCGCGCTGGTCGGGTCCTCCTCGTCCACCTGGTCGTGGACCTCGCGCATGGTGGCGGCGGTGTTCTCGAGGCGGATCGTGACCAGGTCGACGGTCTCGGCCGTGTCGATCTCGCCGTGCGGGTACTCGGGGAGGGTTGTCGTCGCCGCGACGGTGTCGCTGCGGCCGTCCGGGATCCCGTGGAGGGCGCGCATGCGCTCGGCGATGTCGTCGCTGAACTCGCGCGCAGCCTCGATGATCTCGTCGAGCTGCAGGTGGAGGTCGCGGAAGTTCTTGCCGACGACGTTCCAGTGGGCCTGCTTGCCCTGGACGTGGAGCTCGATCAGATCGACGAGGACGATCTGGAGGCTGTCGAGCAGCTCCTTGGAGGCCTTGAAGCCCTTCTCGGCGTTCTGGCGGCGGCTGGTCTTGGCACCGGAGCCCGCGGGGGCTTCGACGTGGCGTTCGAGGGTGGTGGTCATGGACCGTTCCTTTCTCTTGCAGTGCCGGGCGCGGTGTCCCGCCCCGAGTCTGGCTTCTTCGGCTGGACAGCGCCCGCACGCGCGGGGTGCGCGCGCTGGGCGGGGCCCGTGGTTGCGGGGATCAGATCGTGGCGACGGATCCGGAGTCGACGCGGTAGTTCGAGCCGTTCACGAACGAGGCGCGGTCGGAGCAGAGGAAGGCGATCACGGCTGCGACCTCCTCCGCCTCGCCCCGGCGCTTCAGCTCCATGTACGGCCGCTCCTCGTCGAGGAAGGACGAGATCGCCTCGTCGACCGAGGTGCCCCTCTGCTCGGCGCGCTTGGACATCATCGCGTCGGTCATCGGAGAGCGGATGAACGCGGGCGAGACCGTGTTCACGAGGAGGCCCTCCTGCGCGTAGGAGCGCGAGAGGCCCTTGGCGAAGGCGAGGACACCCGCCTTCGCGGCGCAGTAGGGCAGTTCGTCGTCGTAGGGCTGCACGGCGTCCTCGGAGGCGGTGAGCACGAGCCGGCCCCAGCCTCCGGAGCGGAGGTCGGGGAGGAACTCGCGCACGAGCCGCACGGGCCCGAGCAGGTCGACCTCGAGGGTGCTGGTCCAGCCCTCGTCGTCGATCTCGTGGAAGAGGCCCTGCGCCCCCGTGACCCCGGCGCACTGCACGAGGATGTCGATCCCGCCGACCGCTCCCGCCACCCGGCGGTGCAGCTCGGCGAGCTGCTCCGAGCTGGTGACGTCGGCGACGAAGGCGTGCAGGCGTCCCTCCGGAGCATCGAGCCCGGCCGCGGCCCGGTCCAGCTCCGCCTGGTCCTTGTCGGTGATCACGACGGTCGCGCCCTCGGCGAGGAGGAGCTGCGCCGTGGCCAGGCCGATGCCGGAGTCGCCTCCGGTGACGAGGGCGGTGCGGCCGGTGATTCCGAGGTCCATGCTGAGGTGCTCCTTGTGGGTGCGGTGCGAGGGGGTGGTTCCGGTCTACGCCCCTCGGGGCCGGCCCTCAACGGGTTGCGCGGAGGCCGTGGGCGGGGTTACGCGCGATCGGTCTCCTCGGGCGCCAGCTGCTCGATCGTGATGGCCGCGTTGATCAGCGCGAGGTGGCTGAGCCCCTGCGGCAGGTTGCCCCAGAAGGCCAGGTCGTCGACCGCGATCATCTCGGACATGATCCCGACGTCGTTCGGGACCGTGGCGACGAGCTCGTCCATCAGGGCGACCGACTCCTCGTGCCGACCGACGCAGGCCAGGGCGGAGGCGAGCCAGAACGAGCAGGCCACGAACGGGTGCTCCTCGCCCTCCATGCCGGAGTAGCGGAACAGCAGCGCGCCGCGGCCCAGCTCCTTCACCAGGGCGTCGATGGTCGAGACCATCCGCTCGCCGCGCTCGTAGCCGCTGGGCGCGTGCAGGAGCACCGAGGCGTCCAGCTCCTCGCTGCCGGGGTACATCACGTAGGAGCCGAGCTCCTCGGACCAGCAGTGCTCCTCGATCCACTCGCGGATGCGGTCCCGCTCGAAGCGCCAGCGCTCGGGGCTGCCCGCGACCTGGCCGAGCTCCGCCAGGTGCACGGCCGCGTCGAGCGCCTGCCAGCAGCCCATCTTCGAGGAGGTGTAGTGCTGCTCCTCCTCCAGCTCCCACATGCCCGCATCGCGGTTGCGCCACAGGTCGCAGGTGGTGTCGGCGACGCGGGCGAGGAGCCGGCCGGTCTGGATGTCGAGGACGTTGCCCTCGTCGACGTAGATGCGGCAGATGTCGAAGAGGTCGCCGAAGACGCCCAGCTGCAGCTGGCTCTGCGCTCCGTTGCCGGCGACGACCGGTCCGATGCCGGCGTAGCCCGGGACGTCGAACTCCTCGAGCACGGTCGGCATGGAGCCGTCGAGTCCGTAGAAGATGTGCAGGTCCGGCCCGTGCGCCTTGATCGTGCGGAGGAGCCAGGACAGCGCGGCGTGCGTCTCCTCGCGAAGGCCGAAGCGCACCAGCGCGTGCATCGTGTACGCGGCGTCGCGCACCCAGGCGAAGCGGTAGTCCCAGTTCTTCCCGCCGTTGGGCGACTCCGGGAGCGAGGTGGTCGCGGCCGCCGCGATGGCCCCGGTGGGCGAGTAGATCAGCAGCTTGAGCGCGAGGGCGCTGCGCTGGACGGCCTCGGACCACGGGCCGTCGTAGGAGAACTCCTCGGACCAGTCCTGCCAGCTGCGGATGGTGCGGTCGATGCCGCGGTCGACGTTCTTCGCGACGGGGAAGTGCAGCGGCTCGTCGTGCGTGGCCGAGACGACCAGGACGTGCCGCACCGCGTCCTTCCCCGCGGTCACGACGAAGGATCCCGTCAGCTCGTCGCCGGCACCGGAGGGCGCGTCGTCTCCGTCGGGCCCGTGCTCCTGGCCGGTGACGCCGATGGTGATGTCGCCGGCGCGGATGAGCGAGCGGCCGTCGGCGTTCTGGATCCACGGGGAGAACCGGCCGAGACCCGTCCCGGGGCGCACGGCCCACCGCATCCGCACCTCGCCGTCGACGCCGTCCACGCGGCGCGCGAGCTCGGCCCACGGGAGGCGGCCGGCGATCCCGGTGACGAGCGCGTCCGTCACGCGGACGGTGCCCGACTCGGTGGTGAAGGTGGTCTCGAGGACGTTCGTGTCGCGGATGTAGGCGCGCGAGACCTCGGCGGGCTCCTCGGGGGCGAGCTCGACGCAGCCGCCGGACTCGGCGTCGATCAGGGCGGCGAAGGCGGGGGTGGAGCCGAGGTCCGGGACGGGCATCCAGTCGACGCTGCCGTCCTTCGCGATCAGGGCGACCGTGCGACCGTCTCCGATCGCGGCGTAGTCGCGCAGGGGCCTGGTCGAGCGGGGTGCAGCCATCCCCTCACCGTAGGGCGCGGGCGGTGCGCCGATGCGGGCTTGCGGGCGGACGGGCTTGCTTGTAGCGCCCGGTCAGGTCGCGGCGACTCCGCCGTACTCCTCGAGGCGGTCGGTGAATTCGCCGCGGTCCTCGTCCTGCAGGACCCCGTTCGCGTACCCCGCGAGGAACGCGCCCTGCGGGTCCGGCGAGAGGCCGACTCCGTCGAGCATGTCGGCGACCAGGCCGGTCGGATCGGCGTCGAGGTCGACGAGGCCCAGCTCGATAGCGGGCACGAGGTCGGCGGAGGAGCGCGCGGTGACGATCCAGAGCGCGGCCGAGGCCTCCTCGTCCGAGAGGTCGCCGTCGAGCTCGTAGCCCGCCTCCGACCACTCCTCGGGGGTGTCGGCCACCTCGACGTCGTCGAAGCCGAGGGGCGAGAGCGCTGCCGTGAAGCGGTCGACCGCCGCCTGCCTATCGGCGTCGGTCGAGACGTCGGCGGCGGCGTACTCGGTCGCCGAGATGTAGTCGTAGAGGAGGGAGGGCCCGCCGTAGGCGTTCTGCGACTGCTCGTAGTACTCGTCGTCGGCCGAGGTCCACTCCTCGGGGACGGCGCCCTCGACGGCCGCGACGGCCTTCTCGGCACTCGCGCGCACGTCCTCCGCGGACGGCTGGCCGAGGATCGTCGCGGCGTCGCCGTCCTGGTAGCCGGGGTAGTCGTAGAGCGGATCGGACGGGTCCCCGCTGCCGAACGGGTCGTCCGTCGGGTCGCCGAACGGCTCGGCCGGAGCGCTCGTCGACGCGCTGCCGGCGGCGGAGTCGAGCGCGCCGCCCACTCCGACGGCGACGAGCGTGCCGAGCACGCCGGTGTAGACGACGCCCACGAGGAGGCTCGTGCCCAGCGCGATCCAGGCGCCCCTGCCGAGCGGGCGGTGGGAGGGGACGGAGCCCTGCGTCGGGCCCGGGGCGGGCGCGGGCGGCGGGCTCATCGGCATCTGGCTCATCGCACTCCTCCGGACTCCAACGGCAGCCTCGTCAGTCTGGCACCTCGGCGGGCGCTCGGAGGAGGGACCCCGGGGGCTTGCGCGCGCGTCGCCGACCTCCTGCGCCCGGGTGGCCGCCGCGTCGCCCCGGCCGGTGGACAATGGCCGGATGGACGACGTCGTGCCCGCCTCCCCGCTCCCCTCCCTCGGCGAGATCGACGCGGGACTCCGCGTCGTCGCTCTGCCGCTGCGCACCCGCTTCCGCGGCGTGGACCGCCGCGAGATCGCGCTGGTGCGCGGCCCCGAGGGCTGGACCGAGTTCTCGCCCTTCCTCGAGTACGGCGCGGAGGAGTCGGCGGCGTGGCTCCGGGCGGCGATCGACTACGGCTGGAGCGAGCAGCCGGCACCGCTCCGCGATCGCATCCCGGTGAACGCGACCGTCCCGGCCGTCGCGCCGCGCGAGGTCGCGGCAGTGCTCGCGAGCTATCACGGCTGCCGCACCGCGAAGGTGAAGGTCGCCGAGCGCGGCCAGACGCTGGCCGACGACGTGGCGCGGGTCGTCGAGGTCCGCCGCCTGCTCGGTCCGGAGGGCCGGATCCGCGTGGACGCGAACGGCGGCTGGAACCTCGACGAGGCCGAGCACGCCGTCCACGCCCTCGCGGAGTCCGACCTGGAGTACATCGAGCAGCCGTGCGCGAGCGTCGACGAGCTGGCGGAGCTGCGCTACCGGGTGAAGTACATGGGCATCCCGATCGCCGCCGACGAGAGCGTCCGCAAGGCCGCCGATCCGCTCGCCGTCGCCCGGGCCGGAGCCGCGGACCTGCTCGTCGTGAAAGCCCAGCCGCTCGGGGGGACGCGTCGGGCGCTGGCCCTCGTCGCCGAAGCGGGGCTGCCGGCGGTGGTCTCGAGCGCGATCGACAGCTCGGTCGGACTCGCGATGGGCGCCGCCCTGGCCGCGGCCCTCCCCGAGCTGCCCTTCGACTGCGGTCTCGGCACCGCGTCCCTCCTCGCCGCGGACGTCACGGAGCGGCCGCTGCGGCCGGTCGACGGCAGCATCCCCGTCGGCCGCGTGGAGGTCTCGGAGGAGCTCCTCTCCCGCCACGCGGTCTCGCCGGAGCGGCTGGTCTGGTGGCGGGCTCGGCTCCGCGACGCCTACGCGCAGCTCTGACCGTCGGCGCCGGCGCCGGTCCGGATTCCGTCCTCCGGCAGAATGGGAGGGTCGGCCGCCGGTGCCCGACGCGTCCCCCACCCTCGAGCATCGGAGCCCCGTGAGCGCATCGACCGTCCCCGTCTTCCTCGACTGCGACACCGGCATCGACGACTCGCTCGCCCTGGCCTACCTCCTCCGCTCGCCCCGGGCCCGCCTCGTCGGGATCAGCACGGTCAGCGGCAACACCGACGCCCGCCGGGCCGCCGTCAACAGCCTCGGCCTGCTCGCGCTGGCCGGTCGCGACGACGTGCCGGTCGCCGTGGGGGCGCACCACTTCCTCGAGGAGGACTACGCCGGCGGATCCCCGCACGTCCACGGCGACGACGGGATCGGCGGGGTCGCGCTGCCCGCGGGCGGCGAGCCGGTCGACGAGGATCCGGCCGATCTGCTCCTCCGTCTCGCCCGCGAGCACGAGGGAGAGCTGCGGCTGGTCGCGATCGGCCCGCTGACGAATCTCGCTCTCGCCCTCCGCGCGCACCCGGAGATCGCGTCCCTCGTCCACTCGGTGAGCGTGATGGGCGGAGCGGCGCTGGTCCCCGGCAACGTGACCGCCGTGGCGGAGGCCAACATCTGGCACGACCCGGCGGCCGCCGCCGAGGTCGTCGCGGCCGACTGGGACCTCACGCTCGTGCCCCTGGACGTGACCATGCGGCACCTGCTGACGGAGGAGGACCGCGGCGTGCTGCTCGCGTCGCCCGATCCCCTCGCGCAGGCCATCGGGCAGGCGCTCGACTTCTACTTCGACTTCTACGTCGGCCACTTCGGCGAGCGCACCGCCGCCATGCACGACCCCATGGCCGCCGCGATCGCCGTCGACGCCGTCGCTATCACCTCGGCCCCCCGCGTCCACGTCACGGTCGACGCCACCCACGGCCCCGGCCGCGGCCAGACCGTCGCCGACCTCCGCGGCATCTATCGCGGCGTCCACCCCTCCGACGCCCGCACCCGCGTCGTCCTCGCCCTCGACGCCCCCTTCGCCCCCCACCTCATCGACGTCGTCACCGCCGTCTGACCGGTCCGCCGGCGCCCCCGGCGTCCCGCTGCGCCCGCTGAGGGCACTCGACCGGCACCGCTCCGGCCACGGTCCGTCCGCGCCCCGGATCGGACACGCGCACCCTGCTGGACGCTCGATCAGCAGGCATCGCCCACGCGCATCCGTGCCACGGGATCTCGAATCAGCCGCCCGCACGCCCGTGTCACGAGATCTCGATGCGCACACTGCCCTCGCTGCTCGATCAGCCTGTCCCGGCGACCGCCCCCCTTCCGGGCCCGTCCGCGAAGCGGAGCCCGCCCGATCCCGACCGCGAGCCGACGCCGGTCGGACCGCGTCCGCCGAGCAGAACCCCCAGAACTCGCTCGCGAAGCGCACCCCGCCGGTCCCGACCGCGAGGCGCAGCGCACCCGCACTCGACCGCGAAGCGGAAGCCCCCCCCGAACCCGACCGCGAAGCGGAGCCCCCCTCAGCGGCGACCGCGAAGCGGAGCCGTCATCGGTCCACGTCCTAGGGCTGGGTCGGCGGGGCCTGGTGGGGTCGATCGCAAGGCGGAGGCGTCGGGCGTAGCGGCGCTACGTTCGTCGCCGACAACGCCGCGAGCGGCCCCGCCAGGCCCCGCCGATCACATGCCGGTGTCGAGGCCGGAGTAGGCGTGGAGTCCCTTGAAGAACACGTTGACGACGCCGAAGTTGAACATGACGGCGGCGAAGCCGACGATGGCGAGCCAGGCGGAGGGGGTGCCGCGCCAGCCGCGGGTGGCGCGGGCGTGGATGTAGCCGGCGTAGATGGTCCAGATGATGAAGGTCCAGACCTCCTTGGTGTCCCAGCCCCAGTAGCGGCCCCAGGCCTTCTCGGCCCAGACGGCGCCGGCGATGAGGGTGAAGGTCCAGAGGATGAAGCCGAGGATCGTGACGCGGTAGGCGAGGTTCTCGAGGGTGAGGGAGCTGGGGAGGGTGCGCAGGAAGCGGAGGACCGAGCGGGGGCTGTCGCCGGAGGATTCGCGGCGGGCCTGGAGGAGCTGGGTGACCGAGAGCGCGAAGCCGAGGGCGAAGAAGGCGGTGCCGAGGATCGCGACGAGCACGTGGATCACGAGCCAGTACGACTGGAGTGCCGGCGGGAGCGGGACGACGGCGACGTAGTAGTTGACGGTCGCGATGCCGAGGAGTACCAGGACGAGGCCGGTGATGAACGCTCCGAGGAAGCGGAGGTCCCAGCGCAGCTGGACGGCGAGGAACACGCCGATGATGATGAGCGTCCCGGTCATGGAGAACTCGTACATGTTCGCCCAGGGGACGCGGCCGGCGGCGACGCCGCGGAGGACGGTCGCGGCGAGGTGCAGCACGAAGCCGAGGAGCGTGAGCGAGAACCCGATGCGCATGGTCTTCGAGCGGGCGGGGGCGCGGTAGACCTCGTCCTCGACCCGGCTGCCGATGCGGGAGAGCGTCGCGGTGCGTCCGGAGCCGGCGGCGGCGACGGTGGCCTTGCCGCTGGCCGCGCGGTCGGCGGCGGCCGCGGACGCGACGCGCTCCGCCTCCTGCACGACCTCGATCGACTCGCCGTCGGCCAGGGAGGCGCGGCGGGCGAGGTCGATCGCGAAGAAGACGAACGCCATGGCGTAGATGCCCATGGCGGAGGAGAGGCACAGCACCGAGTACTGCGAGAGGGTCGCGATCACCTCCTCAGGGTAATCGCTCGCCGCCCCGCCCGCCCCTTCGCGGTTGCACAGACTCGGCCCCTGCCCAGCCGGGTGACGGCCGTGGAGGGATCTCCGGGTGCCGGGTCAGTCGAGCGGGGCGTGCCGGTCGGCGATCGTCCGCACGGCGCGCACCAGCTGCGGGTCCTCGCCGCGCGCGAGTCCCGCGTACTCGAGGAGCAGTCCGCCGTCGTCCTGGGCGGTCGCCTTCACCCACACGCGGCGCCGCGGGACGAACAGCGAGGTGAGGAGTCCGGCGAGCACGAGGATCGCGAAGAGCAGCACCCAGCCCTGGGTCGCGTCGTGGTGGATGTCGAACGAGGCGAAGCGCTTGACGCTGTCGGTGCCGATCCGCGTCGGGTCGGCGCCCGTGTTGTCGAAGGTCACGCTGCCGAGCCCGTTCGGGAGCTCGGCCGTGTCGCCGGGCTTCAGGGTGATCGGCGCGACGCCGGTGGTGCCGCCGGTGAGCCGGGTCAGCGAGTCGGTGTTGAGCACGTAGACGGACGTGGGCACTCCCCCGTCGAGGCCGAGGTCGCCGGCGAAGACGTTCAGCGAGAGCACGGGGTACTGCAGGTCGGGGAAGATCGAGGTCGACGCCCCGGAGGCCAGCGTGTCCTGCGTCGGGTAGAAGAAGCCGGTGAGGCCCAGCTGCTCGGAGAGCCCGTCCGGCACCTTGACGACGCCGACGGAGGTCAGGTTCGCGTCCTGCGGGAGGAACGGCACCGAGTCGGTGAAGATCGCGCGGCCGGAGGGGTCGCGGACCGTGATCGTCGGGGCGTACCCGTTGCCGAGGAGGTAGACGTTCGTGCCGCCGATCGCCAGAGGGTCGTTGACCTTGATCGTGCGGTCCTCGGTGCCCCCGCCGCGCTCGGAGGTCGTGACGTTCGCGGTGAAGTCGACGGGCTGGCCGAGCGCCGACTGGTTCTGCTCCTCGTACTTCACGTCGAGGCTGTCGAGGGTCAGCTGGTACGGGTCGAGCTGGCTGCTGTCGAAGAAGCGGCCGGGGTTGAAGGAGTCGTAGGCCGCGAGGTTGTTCGCGAACCCCTGCGAGCCCTCGACCAGCACGCGCTGCCCGCTGTAGCCGAAGCCGCCGCCCACGCCGACGGCGACGAGGATGCCGACCAGGGCGGAGTGGAAGACCAGGTTGCCCGTCTCGCGGAGGTAGCCGCGCTCGGCCGAGACGCTCGACCAGCGGCCGCGCGGGTCGTCGTAGCGCTCGACGCGGTAGCCCGCCCGGCGCAGGACGGAGTGGGCGGAGGCGACGGCCTCCTCCTCCGTCGCGCCCTCGACCTCGCGGACGGTGTAGCCGGCGAGGCGCTGCAGCCGAGCAGGGGTCCGCGGCGGCCGCGAGCGCATCGCCTGGAAGTGGTGGCGCGTGCGCGGGACGATGCAGCCGATCAGGGAGATGAACAGCAGCAGGTAGATGCTCGAGAACCAGGCGGAGGTGTAGGTGTCGAACGCCTGCACCTTGTCGAGCAGGGGCGCGAGGTCGGGGTTGTCGACGAAGTACTGCGTCACGCCGTTGGGGTCGGAGGAGCGCTGCGGCACGAGCGATCCGGGGACCGCCGCGATCGCGAGCAGTAGCAGCAGGAACAGCGCGGTGCGCATGCTGGTGAGCTGGCGCCACATCCAGCGGACCCAGCCGGTGAAGCCGAGGGTCGGCTGCGTGACGGTGCCGTCGGAGTCGTAGTGGTCGGCGGGGCGGAAGGAGGCGTCCGTCTTCCGCTGCGCGGCCTCGTCGGGGCGGCGCGTGCTCTCCTCGGGCTCAGATCGCCGGCTGGAAGCCATCGATCACCGCCGAGAGGGATCCGTAGACGAGGGTGTTCCAGATGCCCGTGACCATCAGGACTCCGATCAGGACGAGGGCGGCTCCGCCGAGGATGTTGACCACGCGGATGTGGCGCTTCACGAAGGCGAGCGTGCTGGTCACCCAGCTGAAGCCGAAGGCGACGAGGAGGAAGGGGATGCCGAGTCCGAGGCAGTAGACCAGGGCGAGGAGCGCTCCGCGCCAGGGCGAGCCGACGCCGTAGCTGAGGGCGAGGATCGAGCTCAGCGTCGGGCCGAGGCAGGGCGTCCAGCCGACGCCGAAGACGATGCCGAGCAGCGGCGCCCCGATGAGCCCGGTGGCGGGACGGATCCCGGGCCGGAGCGTGCGCTGGAGGAACGAGAACTGCCCGATGAAGACGAGCCCCATCGCGATCACGACGAGCCCGAGGACCCGGGTGATCAGGTCGGTGTACTGGCGCAGCCAGAAGCCGACCGTGCCGGCCGCCGCACCGTAGAGGACGAACACCAGCGAGAATCCGAGCACGAACAGGAGCACGCCCAGCACGACCCGGCGGCGCCCGCGGGCCGCCCGCTCGTCGGCGTCGGTGAATCCGCCGACGTAGGCGAGGTAGCCGGGTACCAGCGGGAGCACGCAGGGCGACGCGAAGGACACGAGACCGGCCAGGAGCGCGATCGGCACGGCCAGCAGGAGCTGACCGCTGACGACGATGTCGCCCACGCCGCTACTCCCCCTCGGCGAGCGTGTCGCCCACGAGGGTCGAGAGGATCGACGCCTCCTGGAGCTGCCCGAGGATGCGCGACGCGACGCGCCCCTCCTGGTCGAGGACGAGCGTCGTGGGCACGGCGTTCGGCGGGACGGTGCCGGTGAAGGCGAGCTGCACGGAGGAGTCGGTGTCGACGATCGAGGGGTAGCCGAGCCCGAAGGTCTCGGCGAACGCGGCCGCGGTGGGCGCCTGGTCGCGCACGTTGACGCCGACGAACGAGACGCCCTTGTCGGCGAACTCCGTGTTCACCGTCTCGAGGTCCGCGGCCTCGGCGCGGCACGGGGCGCAGCTGGCGTACCAGAAGTTGACGACGACGACCTGCCCGGCGAGGTCGGCGGAGTCGATCGTCGCGCCGGTCTCGTCGGTGCCGGAGAAGACGATGGGGTCGTCCCGCTCCGCGGCGGCGATCTCGGTGACGGTGCCGTCCCCCGAGATGTAGCCCTTGTTGCTGCCGTTGCGGTACTGGTCGGCGAGCGGATCCTCGGTGCAGCCCGTCAGCGCGAGCGCGGCGGCCAGCGCGAGGACGCCCGCGGCGCGGAGCCGCCCCGTCCGGCGCATCAGACCGCTCCCACGTCGGTGGCCAGGCCCTGCAGGCCGGCGGCCGGGTCGGAGTAGCCGACCTCGACGAAGCCGTCGCCGCGGCGCTCGAGGGTCGTGATGCTCGACAGGGCGCAGCGGCGCTTGCGCGGGTCGTGGAACAGGCGCTCGCCGGCGAGGGCGCGGTGGACGGTCCAGATGGGGAGCTGGTGGCTGACGATCGCGGCGTCGCCCTCCTCGGTGCTCTCCCACGCCGACTCGATCGCCGCGTACATCCGCGCCGAGATGGAGAGGTACGGCTCGCCCCAGCTGGGCTCGAAGGGGTTGCGGAGCCAGGGCCAGTGCTTGGGGTTCCGCAGGGCGGAGCTGCGCGCGGCGAGGGACTTCCCCTCGAAGCGGTTGCTCGGCTCGATCACCCGCTCGTCGGTGCGGATCTCGAGCTCGAACGCCTGCGAGATCGGCTGCGCGGACTCCTGCGTGCGCTGGAGCGGCGAGGCGATCAGCGTCGTGACGTGGCGCCGGCGCTCGAGCAGGTCGTCGGCGGCGGAGCGGGCCATGCGGTGGCCCAGATCCGAGAGCCGGAAGCTCGGGAGTCGTCCGTAGAGGACCCGGTCGGGGTTGAACACCTCGCCGTGCCGCACGAGATGGATCTGATCGGCAACCACGAGCGTCAAGTGTACGGAACGCGGCGTGGGGGAACGCCGGGAAAGGGTCGCCTGAGCCGGACCTGAGCGGAGCCTCAGCGGCGCGCCGACACCGCCGCCGAGAGCCGCCGCACCAGCGGCCCGGGCAGGTGCCGCACGACGGCCATCGGGACCCCGAAGCGCACCGACGGCACCGACACGACGGAGCCGCGCGCGACGTCGCGGAGGAACTCCTCCACCACCGCGTCCGCGTCGAGCCAGAGGAGGGAGGGGATGGAGGAGGTGTCCATCGCCGCCCGCTCGTGGAACTCGGTGCGCACCCAGCCCGGGCAGAGCGCGGCGGAGCGGACGCCGGTGCCGCGCAGCTCGACGGCCAGCGACTGCGCGAAAGCGGTCGCCCACGCCTTCACCGCGGAGTAGGGACCGAGGTGCACGAAGCCCGCGACGCTCGACACGGTGAGGATCGCGCCGCGTCCGCGGGCGGTCATCGCCTCCGCCGCCGCTCCCGAGAGCACGGCCACCGAGCGCACCATCACCTCGAAGGCGTGGTCCTGGGCGGCGACGTCCGGCTCGGCGAACGTCCCGTCGATCCCGAAGCCGGCGTTGTTCACGAGGACGCGGACGGGCCGGGCCGGATCGACGAGCCGCGCGCGCACGTGCTCGACCTGCTCGCGGTCGCCGAGGTCGGCAGGCAGGACCTCGACCGCTGCGGCGCCGAGGTCGCGCAATCCGGCCGCGGCCTCCTGGAGGCGCTGCTCGCTGCGGGCGACGAGGACGAGGCTCCAGCCGCGGCGCGCGAACGCCCGCGCGAAGGCGAGGCCGATGCCGGAGGACGCGCCGGTGATCAGTGCGGTGCTCATGCTCCGACGCTACCCGCGGACCCCGCGTGCGATCTGCAGGACCTCGTGCGATCTGCAGGCTCGCGTGCCATCCGCAGGCTCGCGTGCGATCTGCAGGCCCCCGTGCCATCTGCAGGCTCCCGTGTGGTCTGCAGGCCCCCGTGCGATCTGCAGGCTCCCGTGCGGTCTGCAGGTGATCGGTCTCCTCCGGCAGGTTCTGCGCCGCGGAATCGCACTTCCCCGCCGGAACCCCTGCAGATCGCACCTGCACAGCGCACACTCCCCTGCAGATCGCACGCACCCCTGCAGATCGCCGACCCACCTGCAGACGACACACCTGCCCGCCCGCGCTCCGCCGCACCCGATCGCCGCCCGGCGGCCCCCGAGTAGACTCCCCTACCGTGACCGACGAGACCCGCCCCCCCCGTACCACCGTCAAGAAGCTCGCCGCCCTCGAAGACGGGCCGGTGCGTGTCTCCGGCTGGGTCGAGACCGTGCGCGACCAGAAGAAGGTGCAGTTCGTCGTCCTGCGCGACGAGTCCGGTGCTGTGCAGCTGGTGAACCCGGCCGTGCGCGAGGCGGTCGAGGGCGACGACGCGTCGGCCGCGCGCCTCGCGATCACCGAGGAGATCTCCGGCCTCGCCCAGGGCTCCTTCCTCACCGTCACCGGTGCGCTCAAGCACGACGAGCGTGTGAAGCTCGGCGGCATCGAGGTCAAGCTCGAGACCCTCGAGGTCGTCGCCGCGTCGATCCCGGAGGCGCCGATCGCGCCCGACTCCGGCATCGACAAGCGGATGGACTGGCGATTCCTCGACCTGCGCCGTCCCGAGCAGAACCTCATCGCCCGCGTGCAGACCACGTTCGAGCACGCGCTGCGCACGTACTGGATCGAGCACGACTTCATCGAGATCCACACCCCGAAGCTCATGGCGAGCGCCTCGGAGTCGCGGGCCGAGCTCTTCGAGGTCGAGTACTTCGAGACGAAGGCCTACCTCGCGCAGAGCCCCCAGTTCTTCAAGCAGATGGCGCAGCCCGCCGGGTTCGGCAAGGTCTTCGAGGTCGGCCCCGCCTTCCGCGCCGACCCGAGCTTCACCTCGCGTCACGCGACCGAGTTCACGAGCGTCGACGCCGAGGTCTCCTGGATCGACTCGCACGAGGACGTGATGGAGCTGCACGAGCAGCTGATGGTCGCCGGCCTGACCGCCGTCGTCGAGAAGCACGGCGCCGAGGTCAAGGCGCTCTTCGACATCGACCTGACCGTCCCGACCACGCCGTTCCCGCGCATCCCGCTCGCCGAGGCCAAGCGCATCGTCGCCGAGCGCGGCTACGAGGTGCCTCGCGCCGACGACGACATGGACCCCGAGGGCGAGCGCCGCATCGCGGCCTACGTGCAGGAGGAGTTCGGGCACGACTTCGTGTTCCTCACCGACTACGCGTCGAGCATCCGGCCGTTCTACCACATGCGCCGCGAGGGCGACGGGACGATCACCAACAGCTACGACCTCATCTACAACGGCGTCGAGATCTCGACTGGAGCGCAGCGCGAGCACCGCGTCGACGTCCTCGTCGAGCAGGCCCGCGAGAAGGGCCTGGAGCCGGAGGAGCTCGAGTTCTACCTCGACTTCTTCCGCTACGGCGTCCCGCCGCACGGCGGCTTCGGCATGGGCCTCTCACGCGTGATCATGCTGATGCTGAACCAGGCGAACCTCCGCGAGGTCACCTACCTGTTCCGCGGCCCGACCCGCCTGCTGCCCTAGGCGCGGACCCCGGTCGAGGGAACCCCGGACCGTCGAGGCCGCCAGCAGCAGCTGGTTCCCTCGACGGGCCGGGGTTCCCTCGCGTCAGCGGCGCCTGCCCGAGTTCTACGAGCTGACGACCGGCGGCGTCCTGCTGTCGATCATCCCGCTCGCCATCGCCATGATCGTGCTGCAGCGCTTCTGGCGCGGCGGCCTGACGGAAGGCTCCGTGAAGTGACGACTCCCCCGACGACCTCCCACTACCTGACGGACACCGGACCGGGCTCCGGCCGCCGCCGGGCCGCGCGCTCGTGGCTGCACACCGACGCCCCGGCGCTCCCGCTGGACGGGGAGTGGCGCTTCCGCCTGCTCCCCGCCGCTCCGGGGACCCCGGGCGGCGCCGGCGTGCTGCCGGAGGGCGAGGGCGTGGACGCCGTCGGGGACGAGTCGTTCGACGACTCCGGCTGGGACCTGATGCGGGTGCCCTCGCACTGGGTGCTGCAGGGCGACGGGCGCTACGGACTGCCGGCCTACACGAACGTGCAGTTCCCGTTCCCGACCGAGCCGCCGTTCGTGCCGGACGCGAACCCGACGGGCGACTACCGCCGCACCGTCGTGATCCCGGAGGAGTGGGACTCCGCCGAGGCGGTCGTCCTGCGCTTCGACGGGGTCGAGTCCCGCTACCGCGTCTGGGTCAACGGCGTCGAGATCGGGATCGGCTCCGGCAGCCGGCTCGCGCAGGAGTTCGACGTCACCGGCGTCGTCCGCCCGGGCGAGAACCTCGTCGTGGTCCGCGTGCACCAGTGGTCGGCCTCGAGCTACGTGGAGGACCAGGACCAGTGGTGGCTGCCGGGGATCTTCCGCTCGGTGCACCTGCTCGCGCGCCCCGTCGGCGGGATCGAGGACGTGTGGCTGCGCTCCTCCTTCGCCGGCGGCGCGGGCCGCATCGAGGCGGAGGTGACCGCCGCGGCCGATGCGTTCCCGCTGACGCTGCGCGTGCCCGGGCTCGGGATCGAGACGGTCTGGGCCTCGGCGGAGGAGATCGCCGCGATCGAGGTCCCCGAGGTCGAGCCGTGGTCGGCGGAGGCTCCGCGCCTCTACGACGCGACGCTCGCCTCCGCCGGCGAGACGGTCTCGCTGCGGCTCGGCTTCCGCACGGTCGAGATCCGCGGCGACCGCTTCCTGGTCAACGGCGAGCGCGTCGTCTTCCACGGCGTCAACCGCCACGAGACGCACCCCGACCGCGGCCGCGCGTTCGACGAGGACTCCGCCCGCGAGGACCTCGCGATGATGAAGCGCTTCAACGTGAACGCCATCCGCACCAGCCACTATCCGCCGCACCCGCGTCTGCTCGACCTCGCCGACGAGCTCGGCTTCTGGGTGGTCCTCGAGTGCGATCTCGAGACCCACGGGTTCGAGCGCGTCGGCTGGGCCGGCAACCCCAGCGACGACCCCGCGTGGCGCGAGGCGTACCTCGACCGCATCGAGCGGACCGTCGAGCGCGACAAGAACCATCCGAGCATCGTGCTCTGGTCCCTCGGCAACGAGGCGGGCACCGGCGCGAACCTCGCCGCGATGTCCGCCTGGGTGCACGGGCGCGACCCGGAGCGCCCCGTCCACTACGAGGGCGACTACACCGGCGCCTACACCGACGTGTACTCGCGGATGTACTCCTCGATCCCCGAGACCGAGCGGATCGGCACCGACGGCTCGCTCACTCCGCTGCTCGGCTGCTCCCCCGGCGAGTCCGCGCGGCAGCGCTCCAAGCCCTTCCTGCTCTGCGAGTACGTGCACGCGATGGGCAACGGCCCGGGAGCGATCGACCAGTACGAGGACCTCGTCGACCGCTTCCCGCGGCTGCACGGCGGCTTCGTCTGGGAGTGGCGCGACCACGGCCTGCGGGCGCGCACGCCGGACGGCGTCGAGTACTACGCGTACGGCGGCGACTTCGGCGAGGTGGTGCACGACGGCAACTTCGTGATGGACGGCATGGTGCTCTCCGACGGCACGCCCAGCCCGGGCCTGTTCGAGTGGAAGCAGATCGTC
This sequence comes from Rathayibacter sp. AY1B6, assembly GCF_002932755.1. Taxonomy (NCBI): domain Bacteria; kingdom Bacillati; phylum Actinomycetota; class Actinomycetes; order Micrococcales; family Microbacteriaceae; genus Rathayibacter; species Rathayibacter sp. AY1B6. The sequence continues at coordinate 71,785 of NZ_PSWL01000012.1, read as the reverse complement.
GCCCCGGTGCGCCTCACGGTCCGCGGCGACGGCGTCGTCATCGAGAACCGCCGGCACGACGCCTCCACCGCCGATCTGCGCTTCGCGTGGCGGGTCGAGCGGGACGGGCGGGTCACCGCGGAGGGAGTGCTCGACGCCCCGGTGATCGCGGCCGGCGACGCCGTGCACGTGGAGCTCCCTCCGCTCGAGGTGCGCCCCGGCGGCGAGACCTGGCTCACCGTCGACGCGGTCCTCGACGCCACGACCGCCTGGGCGGAGGAGGGCCACGTGCTCTCCACCGGTCAGCACCTCCTCGCCGCCCCCTCGGCGGTGCCCGCATGGACCCGAGCCGTCCGCTCCGCCCCGCCGCTCGAGGGCGGTGCGCTCGGAGTCGCGCGGTTCCGCGACGGCCGGCTCTCCTCTCTCGCGGGCCTGCCCGTCGACGGACCGCGCGCCGAGCTCTGGCGCGCCCCGACCGACAACGACGAGGGCGAGGGCTTCCCCGGCTACGTCGCCGGCGACCCCTTCGACGGCGACGGCCGCGGGACCCCGGCCCCCTCCTCCGCCGCCCGCTGGCGCGAGGCCGGACTCGACCGCCTGGTCGGCCGCGTGCAGGAGGTGGACGCCTCCGCCGGTCTCCGCCGCGTGACCCGCTTCTCGGCCGCGGACCTCGACGCGGGACTCCTGATGGAGGAGCGCTGGAGCGTCGACGGCGAGAGCACGGTCCTCCGCGTCGATCTCGTGCCGACCCGGGGCTGGGACTCCGTGTGGCCGCGACTGGGCATCCGGATCGACCTGCCCGCGTCGATCGACGGCGCGGAGTGGTTCGGCACCGGCCCGCTCGAGTCCTACCCCGACAGCCTCCGGGCCGCGCGGGTGGGGCGCTTCACGGCGGCGATGGACCGGCTGACGACTCCCTACGCCCGCCCTCAGGAGAGCGGTCACCGCAGCAGCGTGCGCGAGCTGACGCTGATGGACGCGGGCTCGCCCCGGCTCCGCATCGAGGCCGCGCGCGACCTGCACGGGCGCCTCCCCGGCTTCACCCTGGCGCGGCACACGCCGCAGGAGATCACGTCCGCCGCGCACCCGCACGAGCTGCCGGAGTCGGAGCGCGCGGTCCTCGTGATCGACGCCGCCCAGCACGGCCTGGGCTCGCGCGCGTGCGGTCCGGACGTGTGGCCCGACTTCCAGCTGCGGCCGGAGGCGCGGACGATCCTGCTCCGCTTCACCGCGGCCGGCTGAGCACCGGCAGAGGACGAGGGAAGGCCCGCGGGATCGCGTCCCGCGGGCCTTCCGTCGTCCTCGGGACGGGTCAGTCGCTCTGCGTGCGCGGGAGCGGTCCGCCGATGAAGAGGTCCGTGTTCATGCGCCGACGACGCATGACGACCAGGACGGCCGCGCAGGCGACGAGGGACGCGACGACGGCCCCGCCGCCGATCATCAGCGCGGTGGTCGGAGTGATGCCGGCCGGTCCCGCCGAGGCGGCCGTACTGATGAAGGCGGTGCGTGCGGCGCTGATCGCGGTGCCGCAGACCTGCTGCGCCTCCCACGGCGCGGCCGTGGTGTCGCTGTCGCGGTAGGAGACGGTCACGGCCGCGGTGCGGTGCGACTCGCGGCCGAAGGCGACGACGCAGTAGACGGAGGGATCGGGGTCGGCGACGACCGCGTCGCCCAGTGCCAGCTCGGCCCAGCCGATGGCGTCGGACTGCACGGCGACGTCGCCGGCGGCCAGGTCGGCGCGGGCCCCGGAGGTCTCGAAGGCGCCCACGGCGACCTCCTCGTCGGCGTCGAAGCCCCAGACGGCGCCGCGGGGCGCCTCGGTACTGCCGTCGCCGAGCTCGCGCGGCTCGAGCAGGAGGCCGTTGCCGGAGGACGCCGCGAGCCGGAAGACGACCTTGGCGGCGGAGCCCTGGTCGCCCGTGAGGTCGACCGTGAAGGCGCCCGACTTGGTGATCAGCGCGGTCGGCACGGTGGCGGTGCCGCTCCCCGCCTCGAGGGTCAGCGGGGTCTTGGTGCCGTTCGGGTCGCGGAGGACCGCCGAGACGGCCTCGCCGCTCGCGAAGCCGGTGTACGAGAAGCCGACGCCGTAGAAGCGGGCGAGCTCGACGGTGAGCGCCTCCGGCTGGACGGCGAGCTCGCGGGTGAGGAAGACATCGGCGGTCGCGGTGCCCGCCGCCGGCTTCGCGCCCTCGGTCGAGGTGCCGAGCTCGGTGCGTCCGGGGGCCGACGCCGCCGGAGTGACGGCGCCCGCACCGGAGGAGCCGGCCGTGCCGGACGTGGTGGTGCCGGCGGTGGTCCCGCCGCCGGAGGTGCCGCCGGACGTTCCTCCGCCCGTGGAGGTGCCGCCCGTGGTGCCGCCGCCGGAGCCTGTGCCGCCGGAGGACGATCCGCCGCCGGTGGAGGGCTGGCCGCCGCCGGAGCCGCCCTGCTGGCCGCCGCCGGTCGATCCGCCGCCGGTGGAGGGCTGGCTCGGCTGCTGGGGCGCGGGGTCGACCGGTGCCGGGTCGACCGGTGCCGGATCGACCGGCGCGGGGTCCACGGGCGCGGGATCGACGGGAGCGGGCTGCTCGGGCTCCACCGGCACCTCGGGCACTCCGGGGACGGAGGGCTCCTCGGGGACGCCCGGGACGGGGTCGGAGCCGCCGTCGCCCGGCTGCTCGGGATCCTCCGGCACGCCGGGGACCGTCGTCGCGGCCGGCTGCTCGACCGTGGTCGAGACCGTCGAGGCGGAGGGGGCCGCGACGGCCGCTCCAGGGAGGGCCAGGCCGAGCACGAGCGCCGCGAGAGCGGCGGCGGGCAGGGCGAGTCGGCGGGATGACGGCATGGCGGTTCCTTCCTCCACGGGCGACGATCTGCGTCCGCGCACGGAGGAGCGCACTCCCCCCTCACGAGGGTACGGGCGAGAGACGAGCCATCGCGAGCCGTGTTGTCCCCCGTCAGAGGGACGTCTCGGCCGTGCATCCATCCGAACGGCCCGGTCGACGCTCATCCGCGGGCGAGGAGAGCTCGGCGCAGCCGCGCGGGATCGACCCGCCAGAAGGTGTGGACGCGCCCGTCGATCAGCACCACCGGGATCTCCTCGACGAAACGCTCGTGCAGCTCCGGATCGTCGAGGATCGACACCTCCGAGACGGCGACCGACGCCTCACCGCCCAGATCGGCGACCACCTGCTCGACCACGGTCCGCGCGTCGTCGCAGAGATGACAGCCCGGCTTGCCCACGAGCGTCAGCTCCACGTCCACCATGCGGTCAGTGTACGGCGGCCGCGGCGACGGGCGCCGGGACGGCGAGCGCCGGCGGGACCGCCCCGTGAACGCAGACGAGCGCCCGACCCCGGAAGGGCGGACGCTCGAGTGGGAAGAGGCGCGAGCCTACTTCTTGTTGCGACGCTGGTGGCGAGTCTTGCGAAGCAGCTTGCGGTGCTTCTTCTTCGCCATACGCTTGCGACGCTTCTTGATGACAGAACCCACGAAGACCTCACAACGTTCAGGGGGTCGACCGCCCGACGGGCGGCCGCTTACGAAAAACTGGCTCCCGCGAGCTTACACGACCCGGGGCTCCACCGGTTCCGGCTCCTCGGCGCCCCTCACTTGCGGATGCGCAGCGCCTCCGCGACCTTCGTCGCTCCCTCGCTGACGCCGCGCTGGATGTCCTGCACCACGGTGCTGACCTGGTGGGTGCGCTCGGCGAGGGCCCGGCCCAGCGACTCCGCCCGGGCCGCGGTCGGAGCGTCGAGCAGGGCGCCGGCCGCCTCGTCCTCGGCGAGGAAGGGCAGCAGCCAGTCCTCGACCTCCGCCAGCGGCGCGTACTCGAGCGCGTAGAAGCGGTGCTGTCCGCTCTCGCGCACCGTGACGAGGCCGGTCTCGCGCAGCACCTTGAGGTGCTTGGAGACGGTCGGCTGGCTCAGCTCGAGGCGCGCCACGATCCGCGACACGCTCATGCCCTCGGCCGAGCCGTCCCGCCGCTGCTCGAGCAGCAGGGCGAGGATGTCCCGGCGGGTCCCGTCCGCGATCACCCCGAAGATGTCAGCCATGCGCCCAGGCTAGTCAGCGCCCCGGGGGCCCGGCACCGAGCGGGTAGCATGGCCGCGATCGAGTGGAGGATCCGCCGTGGTGGTTCGGCAGCAGTTCCGCAGCCCCGTGGGCGTCTCGCCCGTCTCCCCCTGGTCGGGGTTCGAGCGGGCCCGCGACCTCATCGACGACTTCGCCGGACGCTCGCCGTCCCGCTTCGCCATCCTCATCTTCTCGGCGCTCGTGCTCGTCTTCACCCTGCTGTTCTCGCTGCCGGTGTCGAGCACCACGGGCACCGTCACTCCGCTGCACGACGCCTTCTTCACCGCGATGTCGGTGATCTGCGTGACCGGCCTCGCGACGGTCGACATGGCGACGCACTGGTCGGCGTTCGGCCACTCGATCGTCTTCGTCGGCGTGAACATCGGCGCTCTGGGGGTGCTGACGCTCGCCTCGATCATGGGCCTGGCGATCTCGCGCCGCCTCGGCCTCCGGGCGAAGCTCATGGTCGCCAGCGACTCGAACCCGCTGCGGATCCACTCCGGCCCCGTCGCCGAGGGCCAGGCCGTGCGCCTGGGCGAGATCGGCGGACTGCTCGCCACCGTCGCGATCAGCGCCGCCGCGATCGAGATCATCGTCGCGCTGCTGCTGTTCCCGCGGATGCTGATCGACGGGATCCCGATCGGCGAGGCCGTCTGGCACTCCTTCTACTACTCCGCGATGGCGTTCACGAACACCGGCTTCGCTCCGAACGCCGCAGGCCTCACCCCGTTCGAGGACGACTACTGGTTCCTCGGCATCCTGATGCTCGGCGTCTTCCTCGGCTCGATCGGCTTCCCCGTCATCTACGCCTTCTCCCGCGGCTGGCGGCGCCCGCGCAAGTGGTCGGTCCACGTGAAGCTGACGCTGGTCACCTCCCTAGTCCTGCTCGTCGCCGGGGCCGTCCTCTACATCGTGCTGGAGTTCGACAATCCGAGGACCTTCGGCAGCCTCGATGCGGGGGACACCGTCTTCCAGTCCTTCTTCCTCTCGACGATGACGCGGTCGGGCGGCTTCTCGACGATCTCGGTCCCCGACCTGAACGGCTCGAGCCTGCTCGTGACGGACATGCTGATGTTCATCGGCGGAGGATCGGCCTCCACGGCCGGCGGGATCAAGGTCACGACCCTCGCGATCCTCTTCCTGGCCGCCTTCGCCGAGGCCCGCGGCAACAACGACATGGAGGCGTTCGGCCGCCGGATCCCGAACGACGTCCTGCGCCTGGCCGTCTCGGTCGTGCTGTGGGGCGCGACGACGGTCGCCGTGTCGAGCGTCCTGATCCTTCACATCACCAAGGCCTCGCTCGACCACGTGCTCTTCGACGTGATCTCGGCCTTCGCGACCTCCGGGCTCTCGACGGGGCTCACCGCGGAGCTGCCGCCGTCCGGGGTCTACATCCTCGCGCTGACGATGTTCATGGGACGCGTTGGTACCGTGACTCTCGCCGCCGCGCTCGCCGCGAGCCAGCGGAGGCAGTTGTTCAGACGACCGGAAGAGAGGCCCATCGTTGGTTGACCGCATCAGGTACGACGCCCCGGTGCTGGTGATCGGCCTCGGGCGCTTCGGAGCCGCCACGGCCGGCCAGCTGGACCGCCTCGACCGCGAGGTGCTCGCCATCGACGCCGACGCCGGTCTCGTGCAGAAGTGGTCGGAGCGGGTCACCCACGCGGTGCAGGCCGACGCCCGCTCGCTCGACGCGCTCGCGCAGATCGGCGCGCAGGACTTCCAGGTCGCCGTCGTCGCGGTCGGCTCCTCGATCGAGGCGTCCGTGCTGATCACCGCGAACCTCGTCGACCTCAAGATCCCGCAGATCTGGGCGAAGGCGATCTCGCGCTCGCACGGCAAGATCCTCGAGCGGATCGGCGCGAACCACGTGATCTACCCCGAGGCGGAGGCGGGCGAGCGCGTCGCGCACCTGGTCTCGGGCCGCATGCTCGACTTCATCGAGTTCGACGACGACTTCGTGCTCGCGAAGATGTACCCGCCCAAGCCGATCCGGGGACTGACGCTCACGGAGTCGGGCGTGCGCCGCAAGCACCGCGTGACCGTCGTCGGCGTCAAGAGCCCGGGCAAGCCCTTCACCTACGCGACCGAGCAGACCGTCGTCTCGAACCACGACCTCATCGTGGTCAGCGGCACACCCAGCGACATCGAGCGGTTCGCGGCCCTCGGCTCCTGACCCGCCCCTCCCCTCCTCCTCCGCGAGATGCCACTTCGGTACGCCCCCTCCGGCGTGTCGCGTACACAAGTGGCATCTCGCGGAGAGGAGGCCGGAGTCAGGACGCGGCGAGCTCGCGGGCGCGCGCCAGGGCGGCGTCGGTCGCCCGCGTGAAGAGCGCGGCGAGGTCGGCCTCCTGGAGGACCGCGACGGCCCGCTCGGTGGTGCCCTTCGGGCTGGTGACCCGGCGGCGCAGCTCCGCGGGCTCCTCGCCGGAGTGGGCGAGCAACTCCGCCGCGCCGCGGAACGTGCCGACCACCATCGTCGACGCCTGCTCCGGAGTGAAGCCCTTCGCGACAGCGGCCGCGATGAGCTCCTCGATCAGCAGGAACACGTAGGCGGGCCCCGAGCCGGAGATCGTCGAGAGCGCGTCGAGCTGCGACTCCGGCACCTCGACCACCTCGCCGACCGTCTCGAACAGGCGGCGCACGAGCGCCAGGTCCTCGTCGCCGGACCGCGTGCCCGCGCTGAGGCCGGTGACGGCGCGGCCCACGACCGCGGGAGTGTTCGGCATCGAGCGGAGCACGGCGACCGACGCGGGCAGGTGCCGCTCGAACGTGGCCGAGGTCACGCCGGCGGCGACGGAGACGACGACCGCGCCCGGGGCGAGCGCGTCGGCGATCTCGTCGAGCAGGTCCGGCACCATGTGCGGCTTGACGGCCACGAGCACGACCGCCGCGCCCTCGACCGCGCGCCGGTTGGCCTCCGGGTCGTCCGCGGTGGCGAAGGCGGTCACCACCGGGTGCCCGTCCCACGCGGCGGCCTTCGCGGAGTCGCGGTTGGTCACCCGCACGCCCCCCTCGACGCGCACGCCGGGAGCCAGCAGGCCCTGGAGGATCGCGCCTCCCATCGAGCCGAGGCCGAGGACGGCGATGGACGGGAGCAGGACGGGCGCATCGGTCACGCCGCTCATCCTACGAAGAGCCCGCGGCAAGGGGGTCCGGGGCCGGTCCGGTGCCTCGTAGGATGGCCCGACCATCCAGCGGCGAGCCCGAGGAGACCACGTGAGCGCATCCGGAGGCGGCACCGCGATCATCGCGGCGCTCGCGGCCAACCTCGGCATCGCCCTGACGAAGTTCGTCGCCTGGTTCTTCTCCGGATCCGCCTCCATGCTCGCCGAGGGCGTGCACTCGCTCGCCGACTCCGGCAATCAGCTGCTCCTGCTGCTCGGCGGCCGCAAGTCGCGGAAGGCCGCCGACGAGGAGCACCCCTTCGGCTACGGGCGCGAGCGCTACGTCTACGCCTTCGTGGTGTCGATCATCCTGTTCTCCGTCGGCGGCGTCTTCTCGCTCTACGAGGGCATCGAGAAGATCGCCGAGCCGCACGAGCTCGAGAACGCCTGGCTGCCGATCCTGGTCCTCGTGATCTCGATCTGCCTCGAGGGCTACTCGCTGCGCACCGGAGTGAAGGAGTCGAACCGGGTCCGCGGCTCGCAGTCGTGGTTCCAGTTCATCCGCCGGGCGAAGGCGCCGGAGCTGCCCGTGGTGCTCCTCGAGGACGTCGCCGCGCTCACAGGCCTGACGTTCGCGCTGCTCGGAGTCGGGCTGACCGTGATCACCGGCGACTCGGTCTACGACGCGATCGGCACGATCATGATCGGCACCCTGCTGATCGTGGTGGCGGTCGTCCTGGGCGTCGAGACGAAGAGCCTGCTGGTCGGCGAGGGGGCGACTCCCGCCGACGCCGCCTCGATCCGCGCCGCTCTCGAGGCCGGTCGCGACGTCGAGCGCGTCATCCACATGCGCACCCTCTACCTCGGACCGGACGAGATCCTCGTGGCCGCGAAGCTCGCCTTCCCGGCCGCCGAGACCCTCGAGCACGTGGCCGCCGGGATCGACGCAGCCGAGCAGCGGATCCGCGAGGCCGTTCCCGCCGCCACCACGATCTACCTCGAGCCCGACGTCGACCGCGGACGCGCGGGATCGGCGGCGTCCCGTCCGGTCGTGACGGAGGCGGGAGGGGCAGCCGCGGGGAGCGCTCCGCCCGCCGCCGCTGCGCCCGCCGCCTCCCCGCCGGCCGCGCCGCACGGGAGCGCCTGAGATGCGCCGGGCCCTGGCGATCGTCAACGAGCGCGGTGCCGGGCTCGGCGCGCTCGAGCCGGTGCTGACCGAGCGCGGATTCGCCGTCGACGCCGTCGCGGGGACGGACCTCGACGCGATCGACATCCTCGCTCCCGACCTCGTCGTCACGCTCGGCTCCAGCGCCGGCGTCTACGAGACCTCGCGGCACCCCTTCATCAGCCCCGAGATCGCGCTCCTGCAGGACCGGATGCACCACCGTCGTCCCACGCTCGGCGTCTGCTTCGGAGCGCAGCTGATCGCGGCCGCCCTGGGCGAGTCCGTCCGTCCCGGATCGGCCCGCGAGGTCGGCTTCCGCCCGGTCGTGCTCACGGAGGAGGGCGCCCGCTCCCCGCTCCGGCACCTCGCCGGCGTCGACGTCATGCAGTGGCACGGCGACACCTTCGCGCTGCCGAGCGGAGCGGCGCTGCTGGCGTCGTCGCCGGTCGGCGAGGTGCAGGCGTTCGCGGTGGAGGACTGGCTCCTCGGCGTGCAGTTCCACCCCGAGCTGACCGGAACGATGGCCGCGCACTGGCTCGAGGGCGACGGGGAGTGGGCAGGAGCGGCGGGCTACGACGCCGCCGTGCTCGACGCCGACGTCGCGGCGGAGCGCTTCGAGCGGATGCACGCGGCGACGCGGCTCGCGCTGACGGAGTGGCTGGGCGCTCCGAGCTGAGGGGTCGACGGCGGTCGGCGTCAGCGGCGGTCGAGGAAGAAGTCGAGCAGGAGCCGCGAGCTCTCGGCGGCGCGGACCCCGGGGTACACCTCGACCACGTGGTTGTGCCGGCGGTCGCGGAGGAGGTCGTGCACCGATCCTGAGGCGCCCGCCTTCTCGTCCCACGCGCCGAAGACGACGCGGTCGATCCGCGCCGCCAGGATCGCCCCGGCGCAGAGCACGCACGGCTCGAGCGTGACCACCAGCGTGCAGCCCTCGAGATGCCAGTCGCCGCGGGCCTCGGCCGCCGCGCGGATCGCGACCACCTCGGCGTGCGCCGTCGGATCCCGCCGCAGCTCGCGCTCGTTGCGCCCGAGCCCGACCACCTCGCCCTCGGAGTCGACGACCACCGCACCCACAGGGACGTCGCCCCAGCCCGCGGCCCGACGCGCCTCGTCGAGCGCCAGGCCCATCCACTCCTCGGAGCGGCGGGGGACACGGAGATCGCTGTCGCGCATCGCTCCCCCTCCTGCGGCGGCCCGCTGCGGCCGGTGGGGCGCCGCTGCGGCCAGTAGATTGAGCTTATGCGCGTCCACGTAGCCGACCACCCGCTGATCACCCACAAGCTCACCGTGCTGCGTGACAAGCGCACCCCCTCCCCCACCTTCCGGCAGCTCGCCGAGGAGCTGATGACGCTCCTCGCCTACGAGGCCACCCGCGGCGTCCGCACCCGCACCGTCACCATCGAGACCCCCGTGACGCAGACCACCGGCCTCGCGCTCAGCGACCCGCAGCCGCTGGTCGTCCCGATCCTCCGGGCCGGTCTCGGGATGCTCGAGGGCATGGTCAAGCTCATCCCGACCGCCGAGGTCGGCTTCCTGGGCATGGCGCGCAACGAGGAGACGCTCGAGCCGACCACGTACGCGGAGCGCCTCCCCGACGACTTGTCGAACCGGCAGTGCTTCGTCCTCGACCCGATGCTCGCGACCGGCGGCTCGCTCGTCGCGGCCATCCAGTTCCTCTTCGACCGGGGAGCGGTCGACGTCACCGCCGTCTGCCTGCTCGCCGCCCCCGAGGGCTTGGCCGCCGTCGAGAAGGCCTTCGGCGACCGCGACGTGACCATCGTCCTCGGCTCCCTCGACGAGAAGCTCAACGAGCTCGGCTACATCGTCCCCGGCCTCGGCGACGCGGGCGACCGCCTCTACGGCCTCGCGGGCTGAGCCCGCCGGCCCCCGGACGGGCGGGCCTCGCGTCGGGCCCCGGAACGGAGCGCTCCGCTGAGCCGTGTCGGTCGGCCGGCTCGGCCGAGCGTCGGGATCCGCCGCCGCGCCCGGCCGGCGCCGCTCCCCCTGGTGATCGAGCGGCCCGCGCAACGGGCGTCTCGAGACCCCCCGTCCCGGCTCGCACCTCCTCCCGGGCTCCGGAACCACCCCCGACGCGCCGTCCATCCCCACGGAAGTGTTGACGCACCGCACCGGCCTCCGCTTTACTGACGGACATGACTGACACCCTGCACGCCCTGACCTCCCTCGAGGCCTTCGGGAATGCCGGCATGATGATGGCCGGTGGCCCCGTCATGTGCTGTCGAATGTGTGCATGAGGAACTGACCTCGCCGGATCCCCGCACCGCCTCCGCCCGCTGATCACGATCGGCTGAGCGTCCGAGGCGCGGACGATCCCCTGGATGCCCCGCATCCGTCTCTGCCGCCACCGCGTACCGCGGGCCGGCTCGATCGCACACCCGGATCCGCTCCCTCGGACACTCGTCCCGGATCCGACCAGCCAAGGACTCGTCATGACCCTCCTCCACACCCGCACCGTCCCGGCCGCCGCCACCGCGACCGAGGAGCCCCGCCTCCAGCCCGTCGCCGACGTCGCGCCCGCAGCGCCCCGCCTCCGCGCCGTCCCCCAGGGCACCGAGGCCCGCGGCTTCGCCCTCTACGTCGGCATCGACGAGGCGAAGGCCCGCGCCGCCGGAGTCGACCTCGGCCGCCTGGTCGAGGAGCTCAAGCGCGTCACGGCGCAGCTCGCCCCCGACGCCGAGACGTACGCCTCCGTCGCCCTCGCCCCGCAGGGCGCCGGCGGCCGCGATGTGGACGTGGTCCGCCTCGCGCTGCAGGACCCGGCCGCCGTCGCCAAGCGCCGCTCCGACGCCGAGCCCGACCTCGACCGCGCACCCGGCGGCGTCGTCATCGACATCTCCCGCAAGCGCGTCATCCTCGACGACGAGACCGCCGCCCTCACCTACAAGGAGTTCGAGCTCCTCCAGTACCTCGTGCTCCGCGAGGGCCGCACCATCGAGCGCGCCGAGCTCATCGCCTCGCTCTGGGGCGCCGCGGACGACGACGCGCCGAACGAGCGCACCATCGACGTCCACGTCCGCCGCCTCCGCGCCAAGCTCGGCCGCTACGAGGAGATCGTGCGCACCGTCCGCGGAGTCGGCTACCGCTTCGACCGCCACGCCGACGTCGCCATCCGCTACGCGTCGACGCCCTCGCCGGATCTGTTCTGATCTGTGAGGAGAGCGCTTGCGCTCTCCACACCGCGGTCGGCTTCCACCTGCGGGAGCGTTCCGCAGAGCGGGTCGCGTCCGGCTAGCAGGAAACGCTGGCACGCGTTTGCCGCGTTCGCCTCGAGGGCGGGAAGTCCTCTCAGCCCTCGGGGATGTGCGTGACCGCCCTTCGAACGGGGAGGGCTGCTCGACGGCCCGCTGCATGGTCGGAGCCGTGCCGGGACGGGTCACGCCTCGCAGGGCTGGATGACGGGGCCGGGGTGCGTCGGCGGGGGACGAGGGCAGGAGGTGCTCCTCGTGTTCGCGGACGGTCCGGGATGGGCTGCAGTCCGGGATGGAGGTCGGAGGGGAGCAGACGGGGCGTCCTGGGCCGGGAGAGAGCCATCGGAGCGCTGGCGGGCGCGGCAGCGGACGGGACGGGGAGAGCTCAGGGAGGATTCAGGAAAGAGAGGGTTGCGCCGTTACCAGGTCGTTATATAGTTCAAGTGCGTCGACCGTTTGCTGTGGCGGGAAGCGCGAGAAGTGATTGCAGGACACTCTTGGTGCAAGGGAACGAAGGCCGGCCGCTCGCCTCAGCGGCCGGCCTTCTGTCGTTCCCCCGCCCCTGCTCCTCCGACTCCCCTCCTCCCAGCACCCCGGCGTAGGCTGTGCGGCGTCTGGATGTCAGGGAGCCGCTTCCTGAGCGCCGAGAAGGAGGACCAGTGGGGTCGAGAGAGGCCGTCGCCGCCTGGGAGTCGCTCTTCCGCGCCCAGGTCCAGGTGATGCGAGCCCTGAGCACCGAGTTCCCCTCGCGGGAGATCTCGATGAACGAGTACGACGTGCTCTTCAATCTCACCCGGCAGCCCGGCCGGCGCGCACGGCTGCGCGACCTGAACCGGCACGTCCTCCTGACGCAGCCCAGCGTCAGCAGACTGATCGACCGGCTCGCCGCCCGCGGCTGCGTCGAGAAGAGCGAGGACCCGGCGGACGCCCGCGGCACGATCATCGCGATCACCGACGAGGGCTACGCGCTCTTCCGCCGCGTCGCGCTCACCCACATGACGACCATCTCGGAGCAGGTCGGCGGCGTCCTCGACGAGGACGAGCTGAAGCAGCTGACCGCACTCTGCGACAAGCTCCGCGACGGCATCGCCTCCTCCTGATCCGCCCCCGCTAGCACGGGCCGCAGCGACCGGCCAGGTCTTCGCCGGGGCGCGGGACTCCCGGATCATGGGGGTCACCATGAGTGACACCTCCCCCACCCTCGTCTGGCTCCGCGACGACCTGCGCCTGGCCGACAACCCCGCCCTGCGCGCCGCGATCGACCGTGGCGGTCCCGTCGCGGTCTGCTACGTGCTCGACGAGGAGTCGGCGGGCATCCGTCCGCTCGGGGGCGCCTCCCGCTGGTGGCTGCACGGCAGCCTCGCGGCCCTCGCCGCCGACCTGCGCGACCACGGCGCCCCGCTGATCCTGCGCCGCGGACCGGCCGAGGCCGTCGTCCTCCAGCTCGCCGAGGAGATCGGCGCCGGGGCCGTGCACTGGAACCGCCGCTACGGGAGGGCCGAGCGCACCGTCGACGCGGCGGTGAAGGAGTCGCTCCGCGACCGCGGCCTCGAGGCCGAGAGCCACCAGGGCTCGCTGATGTTCGAGCCGTGGACCGTGCAGACCGGCGCCGGCGGCCCCTACTCCGTCTACACGCCCTTCGCCCGCGCCTGCCGTGCGAAGCCGACGCCGCGCGCGCCACTCCCCCGCCCCCGCTCGCTCGACGGCGTCACGGGAGACATCGCCTCCGACTCCCTCGACGACTGGGAGCTGCTGCCCACGCGTCCCGACTGGGCGGGAGGGCTGCGCGAGCGCTGGGTCCCCGGAGAGAAGGCGGCGGCCGACCGGCTGCGCGCGTTCCTCGCGGAGCAGCTCGACGACTACGCCGACGGCCGCGACCGGCCCGCGGAGGACGCGACCTCGAACCTCTCGCCGCACCTGCGGTGGGGCGAGATCAGCCCCTTCCAGGTGTGGCACGCCCTGGAGGAGGCGCACGCGAAGGGCCTGCACCGCGGCGACGGCAGCGACCGGTTCCTCTCCGAGGTGCTCTGGCGCGAGTTCTGCTACCACCTGCTGTTCCACTGGCCGGATCTGGCGACCGCGAACTTCGACACCCGCTTCGACTCCTTCCCGTGGGGGCGCCCCGGCCAGCAGGCGATCGACGCGTGGCACCAGGGCCGCACCGGATACCCGCTGGTGGACGCCGGCATGCGTGAGCTCTGGAGCACCGGCTACATGCACAACCGGGTCCGGATGGTGACCGCGTCGTTCCTGATCAAGAACCTGCTGGTCGACTGGCGGGTGGGCGAGGAGTGGTTCTGGGACACCCTGGTCGACGCGGACCCGGCGAGCAACGCCGCGAACTGGCAGTGGGTCGCGGGCTCCGGAGCCGATGCCTCACCGTTCTTCCGGGTGTTCAACCCGGTCACGCAGTCGAAGAAGTTCGACCCGGCCGGCGAGTACATCCGCCACAACGTGCCCGAGCTGGGCGGCGTCGAGGGCGCGGCCGTGCACGAGCCGTGGACGCTCGAGGACACGCTGACCGGAGGCGCGGACGGCTATCCGGCGCCTCTCGTCGACCTCAAGGAGACGCGGGCGCACGCGCTGGACGCCTTCGCGCAGATCAAGAGCGCCCCGCGCGACATCACGCCCCGGGGCGACGACTGAGCGTCGCCGGCGAGAGGCGTCCCGCCGGTCAGACGGAGCGGCCGGACCCGGCGAGCGGGTCCTCCTCCCCGCCCTGATCGCGCAGATCGCGGGCCGGGATGCCGACGAGCACCGCTCCGTCGGGCGCGTCCTTCACCACGACGGCGTTCGCGCCCACGCTGACGTCGGACCCGAGCACGAGCGGGCCCAGGACGACGGCGCCGGCACCGACGACCACCCGGTCGCCGAGCGTGGGGTGCCGCCGCTCGCGCCGGGCCGACCTCCCGCCCAGCGTGACGGAGTGGTACAGCATGCAGTCGTCGCCGATCCGCGCGGTCTCGCCGATGACGACGCCCATGCCGTGGTCGATGAACAGGCGCCGGCCGATGGTCGCACCGGGATGGATCTCCACTCCGGTCGCCGCGCGCGCCGCCTGGCTGAGCAGCCGGGCGGGCAGGCGGAGGCCGCGCCGCCACCAGGCGTGCGCGACGCGGTGCACCCAGACCGCGTGCACTCCCGGGTAGGAGAGGACGACCTCCGCCGCGCTCCGGGCGGCGGGGTCGCGCTCCCGGGCGGTGCGCACGTCCTCGCGGAGCAGGGTGAGGAGTCCGGGACGCTCGGGTCCGGAGGGGACTCGGCGCTCCGGCCGGCCGTCGCGGCCGGAGCGTGGCGTCCCGCCTCGTCTCGAGGCGGTCAGCTGCGGAGGTCCTCGTACAGGACGGTCGAGATGTACCGCTCGCCGAAGTCGCAGACGATGGCCACGACGGTCTTCCCCGCGTTCTCGGGGCGCTTCGCGACCTCGAGCGCGGCCCACATGATCGAGCCGGAGGAGATGCCGCCGAGGATGCCCTCCTGAGAGGCCATCTCGCGGGCCACCCGCACGGAGTCGTCGAGCGTCACGTCGATGATCTCGCCGTAGACCTCGCGGTCGAGGATCGCGGGGACGAAGTTGGCGCCGATGCCCTGGATCTTGTGCGGGCCGGCGGTGCCCTGGGTGAGGAGCGGGGAGTCGATCGGCTCCACTCCGATGATCTGCACGCCGGGCTTGCGCTCCTTGAGCACCTGGCCGACTCCGGTGATGGTGCCGCCGGTGCCGATGCCGGCCACGAAGACGTCGACCTCGCCGTCGGTGTCCTCCCAGACCTCCTCCGCGGTGGTGCGGCGGTGCACCTCGGGGTTGGCGGCGTTCTCGAACTGGCGGGCGAGGACCGCGCCGGGGGTCTCGTCGACGATCGCGCGGGCGCGCTCGACCGCTCCGCGCATCCCCTCGCTGCCGGGGGTGAGCACGATCTCGGCTCCGTAGGCGCGGAGGAGGACCCGGCGCTCGACGGACATCGTCTCGGGCATCGTGAGGACGACCGTGTAGCCGCGGGCGGCGCCCACCATAGCGAGCGCGATGCCGGTGTTGCCGCTCGTGCCCTCGACGATCGTCCCGCCGGGGAGCAGCTCGCCGGAGGCCTCTGCCGCGTCGACGATGGCGACGCCGATGCGGTCCTTCACGCTGTTCGCGGGGTTGTAGAACTCGAGCTTGGCGAGGACCGTCGCCTGGTCGGCCCCCTCCAGCCGGTTGATGCGGACGAGAGGGGTCCTGCCGACGAGCTGGGTCACGTCGTCGTGGATGCGTGCCATGGTGTGCGCTTTCTGCCGGGGCCTGCCGCCCGGGGCCCCGGAGCGGTGGGTGGAACGGGTGCTGCGGCGCCCCTCGGAGCGGCGCTCCCCCCCACGATACGGATGCATCGACCCGAGGTCAGCACCCGGACGCGCCCGCTCCTGCGCATCGCCCGCCAGCTCCGCATCTCCACCCGCAGGAGGACGCACCCCGGCCGCATGCGTCACGTACCATGAACTCGGGGGATCGCGCGACTGCTCGCGAGGCTTCTCGCCACCCTCCCCCGGATCTCCGCGGCCCCGCGCCGCGTCGAAAGGACGACCGCTCCATGGCACTTCCCACTGCATCCCGCCGCTCCGTCCGGCCGCTCGGGATGTCGCTGCGGGCGGTCATGGGGTTCATCGGGATGAGCGCCGTGGCGGGCGTCCTGATCACCGTCGGCGTCACCCCGGCCCTCGCGCTGACGGGCCTGGCGACGAGCAACACGATCGGCATGTTCCAGAACCTGCCGGGCTACCTCGACGTGGGCCAGCTGATGCAGCGCACCAACGTCTACGCGAGCGACGGGACGACCCTCCTCGCCTCCGTCTACGACCAGAACCGCGTCGAGGTCGGCTGGGACGACGTCGCGCAGTCCGCGAAGGACGCCGCCGTCGCCGGCGAGGACCCGCGCTTCTACGAGCACGGCGGCATCGACCTGCAGGGCACGCTCCGGGCCATCGCCGTCACGCTGACGGGCGACGACCTGCAGGGCGGGTCGTCGATCACGCAGCAGTATGTCAAGAACGTCCTGGTGCAGAAGGCGGAGTCGATCACCGACGAGGCCGCGCGCGACAAGGCCTACCAGGAGGCGACGGATCCGACCCCCGAGCGCAAGCTCAAGGAGATGCGGCTCGCGATCGGCCTCGAGAAGGAGGCGTCGAAGGACGACATCCTGCTCGGCTACCTGAACATCGCCCTCTTCGGAGGCACCGTTTACGGCATCGAGGCCGCGGCGAACTACTACTACGGCATTCCGGCGAGCCAGCTCTCGACCTCGCAGGCGGCCGCGCTGCTGGCGATCGTGAACAACCCGGCGAAGTTCCGCTTCGACAACCCGGGCGACGAGGCGAACGGCGCCGCCAACGGCTACGCCGCCACCAAGGAGCGCCGCGACTACATCCTCTCGGAGGAGCTCAAGCACGGCCGGATCGACCAGGCCGCGCACGACGCCGCCGTCGCCGAGCCGATCACCCCGAGCATCACGGAGCCCTCGACCGGCTGCACCACCGCCGGAAACGCCGCGTACTTCTGCGACTACGTGCTGAACGTCCTCCGCAACGACTCCGTCTTCGGGGCTACCGACGACGAGCGCTACCAGCGCATCCGCCAGGGCGGCTTCGACGTCGTGACGACCCTCGACCTCGACATCCAGCAGGTCTCGCAGGCGGCGCTCAACGCCTACATCCCCTCCGTCGACCCGCGCTTCCAGGTCGGCGCGACGGCCGCCTCCGTCGAGGCGAAGACGGGCCGCGTGCTCTCCATGGTGCAGAACACGCAGTACAGCCAGGACGAGCAGTTCCTCGCCGCGAACCCCGGCTACAGCGCGATCAACCTCAACGTCGACCTCGACATGGGCGGCGGCTCCGGCGTGCAGACCGGATCCACCTACAAGGTGTTCACGCTGGCGCAGTGGCTGAAGGCGGGGCACACCGTCAACGAGTCGTTCGCCTCCCCCACCTCCGGCTTCAGCTCCTACCCCCAGAAGTGCAACGTCGCGGGCGACGGCGGCTACTACGGCAAGTTCTCCCCGCGCAACGACGACCCGTCGGAGGACGCGAGCTCGATGAGCGCGCTCGGCGCGACCACGAACTCGATCAACACCGGCTTCATGGGCATGGCGCAGCAGCTCGACCTCTGCGACATCCGCACCACCGCCGAGTCGTTCGGGATGCACCGCGCCGACGGCCGCGAGCTCGCGAACGGACCGGCCTCGGTCCTCGGGACGAACGAGATCGCGCCCCTGACGGTCGCCAACGCCTACGCGGGGATCGCGAACGACGGCACGACCTGCTCGGCGATCGTCATCGACCGGATCACCGACAGCGAGGGCAACGCCGTCGCCGCCCCGGCGTCGGCGTGCACCCCCTCCGTGTCGCCCGAGGTCGCCCGAGGGATGCAGTACGCGATGCAGCGGGTGATGACCTCCGGAACGGCCTACGCCTCGAACCCCTTCGACGGCATCGAGCACATCGGCAAGACGGGCACCACCGACGAGGCCGCAGACGTGTGGACGGCGGGCGCCAGCAAGGCCGCCTCCCTCGCGGTCTGGGTCGGCAGCATCAACGGCTTCGCCGACAACACCAAGCAGAACCTGCGCTTCATCAGCCTGACGGGCGAGAAGGGCACCATCCGCGCCTCCAACGCCCGGCACGCCATCTGGAAGCCGATCATGACGGCGCTCGACGAGAAGTACGGCGGCGACGACTTCACGGCGCCGCCGGCCTCGATGCTCGCGTACTCGCCTCGATCGGCGGCGAACTCCGAGGTCCCCGACGTCACGGGCGAGACGGTCGAGAGCGCCACGGCGATCCTCACGGCCGCCGGTTTCGTCGTCGGGATGCACGAGTCGGTCGACTCCTCGACGATCCCGGAGGGCTCCGTCGTGTCGACGACGCCGAGCGCGGAGGAGACGGCGGTCGCCGGCGGGGTGATCCCCCTGCAGGTGAGCACGGGCAAGGCTCCGGCCAATCCGAACGACATCTCGGACCTGAACGGCGACCTGATCGAGTAGAGACGTCGCTCGTCGTGCGAAGGGGCCGATCCCACCGGGGGTCGGCCCCTTCTGCTGTCGCGGGAGCCGAGCCGGCGCGGGCGCCGTCGCGCCGGTTCCGGGCGGTCAGGCGTCCGGCGCGGCCGTGGCGCGCCTCGTCGGGGATGTCGCAGGCCTCGCCTAGGGTGCTGGTGCAGCGAGAGGATCCATCCTGAAGCGACCGAACGTCCCCGTCTTCCAGCCCCGTCGAACAGTCCACGGGGCTCTCGGCGCGCTGTTCGGATTCGTGATCGTCAGCGTGCTGGCGGGTCTGCTCGCCTCGCTCGTCGTCGCCCCCGCCGCCGCGCTCACCGGAGCGGCGACCTCCGGCACCATCTCGGCCTTCCAGTCCCTCCCGAGCTACCTCGAGGTCGGGCGCCTGATGCAGAAGAGCGACGTCTACGCGGGCGACCCGGACGACCCGACGCTGCTGGCGTCCTTCTACGACCAGAACCGGATCGAGGTGCCGGCCGACCGGATCGCCGACTCCGTGAAGGACGCGCTCGTCGCGAGCGAGGACCCGCGCTTCTACGACCACGGGGGGATCGACCTGCAGGGCACCCTCCGCGCCATCGCCAGCACCTACCTCCTCGACGGAGACACCCAGGGCGGCTCGTCGATCACGCAGCAGTACGTGAAGAACGTGCTGGTGCAGAAGGCCGAGTCGATCCCTGACGAGGCCGACCGCGACCGTGCGTACGCGGAGGCGACGGCGACCACGGCCGAGCGCAAGCTCAAGGAGATGCGGCTCGCGATCGGGCTCGAGAAGGTGTCCTCGAAGGACGACATCCTCCTCGGCTATCTCAACATCGCCCTGTTCGGAGGCACCGTCTACGGCATCGAGGCCGCGGCGGAGTACTACTACGGCATCCCGGCAGCAGACCTCTCCCTCGCGCAGTCGGCGTCGCTCCTGGCGATCGTGAACAACCCCGAGAAGTTCCGCTTCGACCGGCCGGACGACGCGGCCAACGGCGAGGCGAACGGCTACGCGCAGACCCGGGAGCGGCGCGACTACATCCTCGACCGGATGCTCGAGACGGGGAGCATCGACCGGGCCGCGCACGACGCCGCGGCCGCCGAGGCGATCACCCCCGACATCACCCCGCCCTCCACCGGCTGCCAGACGGCCGGCAGCGCGGCCTACTTCTGCGACTACGTGACCCACGTCCTCCGCGACGACCCGGCGCTCGGCGCGACCGACGACGAGCGCTACGCGGCGATCAAGCAAGGCGGGATCAAGGTCTACACGACGATCGACCTCGACCTGCAGAGGACCGCGCAGGAGCTCATGGACGAGCAGGTCCCCTCCTCCGATCCGCGTTTCGACGTCGGGGCGACCGCGGTCGCCGTCCAGAACGGCACCGGGCGCATCCTCACCATGGTGCAGAACAAGCGCTACAGCCAGGACCCGGACGTCATCGCGAGCGGGCCGGAGTTCTCGGCGATCAACCTCAACGTCGACGCGTCCGCGGGCGGCGGCAACGGCTTCCAGACCGGCTCCGCCTACAAGGTGTTCACGCTCGCCGAGTGGCTCGACCGCGGGCACACCCTGCTCGAGCAGTTCGACTCGAAGCAGAAGAACTGGACCGGCTTCGCCGACAGCTGCGAGGGCACGTGGGACTACGACTCCTACAACCCCAAGAACGCCGGCGACGGCGGCTACACCGACACCCAGACGGCGCTGTACTCGACGATCTACTCGCTGAACACGGGCTTCACCGGGATGTCGCACCTGCTCGACCAGTGCGAGATCCGCAAGCAGGCCGAGGCCTTCGGAGTGCACCGCGCGGACGGGACCGCGCTCGTGCAGTCGCCGGGAGCGGTCCTCGGCACCAACGAGATCGCGCCGCTCACCATGGCGACCGCCTACTCCGGCATCGCCGAGAACGGCACGACCTGCACTCCCGTCGCGATCACGGCGATCGTCGGAGCCGACGGTCGCGGGATCGAGCCGGTGGAGACGACCTGCAGCCGGGCGGTGTCGTCGAAGGTCGCCTCGGCGATGCAGTACACGATGCTCAAGGTGACCGCGGAGGGCACGGGCGTCGAGGACGATCCGAAGAACGGCGTCCAGCACATCACCAAGACGGGCACCACCGACAACTCCGCCGACACCTGGGCCATCGGGGCCTCGACCGAGACCTCCCTCGCGGTCTGGGTCGGCAGCATCTCGGCACGCGAGGACGGCTCGAGGGTGAACCTCGACTCGATCGACTTCGACAGCGGCTGGGCGCCCTCGGCACGCCACCGGATCTGGAAGCCGCTGATGACGGCGATCGACTCCCGCTACGGCGGCTCCGACTTCCCGCAGGCCGACCTGTCGCTGATCGCCGCGCCGCAGGTCACCGTGCCGGACCTGTCGGGCCGGACCAGCGACTCCGCCGCGCGGGCGCTGACGGCAGCAGGTCTCACCCCCGGAGCGACGTCGCAGGTCGACTCGACGCAGCCGATGAACACCGTGGCCGGCACCGGTCCCGCCGCGGGCACCCGCGTGGACAAGGGATCGGTGGTGGGCGTGCAGCTGAGCACGGGGAAGGCGCCGCCCGCTCCCGCTCCGGCCGGCTGACACCGCCGGTCCGTGGCGCCGCCGATCGGCGAGGATCGGAGACGGTGAGGGGTCAGGGGTACGGGCCAGGGGGCGGCTCAGGGTCCGACGGCTCCGGCGGGAAGGAGCCCGAACTCGACGAGCTCGTCGTCGGTGAGCAGCCGGCTGCGGATCATGAAGCGCTTGCCCTCGGGGGCTTCGACGCTGAACCCGCTGCCGCGCCCGTCGACGAGGTCGACGGTGAGGTGGGTGTGCTTCCAGTACTCGAACTGGGAGCGGGACATCCAGAAGTCGATCGGGTCCAGGCCGTCGAGCCGGAGCGACTCGACGAGCACGTCCGAGGCGCCGGTGCGGAACATCCCGGCGGGGAAGCACATCGGGGAGCTGCCGTCGCAGCATCCGCCCGACTGGTGGAACATGAGCGGCCCGTGCAGCGCCGTCATCCGGCGGAGCATGTCGGCCGCCTCCGCAGTGACGTCGACCCTCGTGGAGGTCATGGGTGGTGCTCCTTCGCTCGTGGTGCGGACTGTCGGGGGTGCGCCCGACCGCTGATGGCGAACGCTCGTCCGGTCAGGATCTCGATGCGCCCGCTGCGCTGCCTCCTCGGTCGGTATGAGGGGGCCGCGCGTCGTCAGGTGCCTCGCCCGCAGGGCCCAGCACCGTCCACACACCCGTCGTCAGGTGCCTCGCCCGCAGGGCCGAGCACCGTCCACACACGCCTCGTCAGGTGCCTCGCCCGCAGGGCCGAGCACCGTCCACACACCCGTCGTCAGGTGCCTCGCCCGCAGGGCCGAGCACCGAACGGCGGATCCGCGTCCCAGCGGATCCGTCTCGGTGCGGACGCTCCCCGCTCCTCCCCACCCGGCCACGTCGGCGAGCCGACCGCGGCACGGGCGACGAGGAACGAGGAGCCCGTGCACACCAACTCAGAAGAAGCCCATGGGTCCTTCCGCGTAGGAGACGAGGAGGTTCTTCGTCTGCTGGTAGTGGTCGAGCATCACCTTGTGGTTCTCGCGTCCGATGCCCGACTGCTTGTAGCCGCCGAACGCCGCGTGCGCGGGGTACTGGTGGTAGGTGTTCGACCAGACGCGGCCGGCTTCGATGGCCCGGCCGGCGCGGTAGAGCTGGGCGCCGTTGCGGCTCCACACTCCGGCGCCGAGGCCGTAGAGGGTGTCGTTGGCGATGCCGATCGCGTCGTCGAAGTCCTCGAAGGAGGTGAGGGCGAGGACCGGGCCGAAGATCTCCTCCTGGAAGATGCGCATCGAGTTGCGTCCTTCGAACACCGTCGGGTTGACGTAGTAGCCGCCGCTGAGTTCGCCGCCGAGGTCGGCGCGGTCGCCGCCGATGAGCAGCTTCGCTCCCTCCTGCTTGCCGATGTCCATGTAGGAGAGGATCTTCTCGAGCTGGTCGTTCGAGGCCTGGGCGCCGATCATCGTGGCGGTGTCGAGCGGGTTGCCCTGCTTGATCCGCTTGACCCGCTCGAGGCCGTCTCCGACGAAGTCGTCGTAGATCGAGCGCTGGACGAGCGCCCGCGACGGGCACGTGCAGACCTCGCCCTGGTTGAGGGCGAAGAACGAGAAGCCCTCGAGCGCCTTGTCGTAGAAGGAGTCGCGTTCCGCGGCGACGTCGGCGAAGAACACGTTGGGGCTCTTGCCGCCCAGCTCCAGCGTCACCGGGATGAGGTTCTCGCTGGCGTACTGCATGATCAGGCGGCCGGTGGTCGTCTCGCCGGTGAAGGCGATCTTGCGGATGCGCGGGTGGGAGGCGAGCGGCGCGCCCGCTTCGAACCCGAATCCGTTGACGACGTTGAGCACGCCGGCGGGGATGAGGTCGCCGATCAGGTCGAGCAGCACGTGGATGGACGCCGGCGTCTGCTCGGCCGGCTTCAGCACCACGCAGTTGCCCGCGGCGAGCGCCGGCGCGAGCTTCCACACGGCCATCAGGATCGGGAAGTTCCAGGGGATGATCTGCCCGACCACGCCCAGCGGCTCGTGGAAGTGGTACGCGATCGTGTCGTGGTCGATCTCGGAGACGCCTCCCTCCTGCGCGCGGATCGCTCCGGCGAAGTAGCGGAAGTGGTCGATCGCGAGGGGGATGTCGGCGGCGAGGGTCTCGCGCACCGGCTTGCCGTTCTCCCACGTCTCGGCGACCGCGAGCAGCTCGAGGTTCGCCTCCATGCGGTCGGCGATCTTCAGGAGCATGTTCGAGCGCTCGGCGGGGCTGGTCTTCCCCCAGCTCGCGAACGCCTTCCAGCCCGCCTCGACCGCGCGGTCGACGTCGGCGGCGGTGCCGCGGGCGATCTCGCAGAAGGGCTTCCCGGTGATCGGGGTGATGTTCTCGAAGTACTGGCTGCTCGCGGGGGCGACGTGCTCGCCTCCGATGTAGTGGTCGTAGCGCGAGCGGAAGGAGGCGAGGGATCCCTCCGTGCCCGGATTGGCGTAGACCGTGGAACCCGGCTCCTGCGGTGCCTGCTCGGCGACCTGGTCGGCGTACAGCGTCATGTGGACCTCCATCGACGTCGTTGTCGTGGGCGCGGGGTGGGCGCCCGGTCCTGACGCTACGTCCCGGGGGGTTGCACGACGTTGCACCGGGCGGCGCACCGGCGGGAGCGGCGACGACGACGGCCGGAAGGGCCGGGCGGGGGCGCGGCCGACCGAGGAGGACGGCCCTGCGGCCCGGACCTCAGACGCTCGCGAGCAGGCGCTGGGCGATCCGGCTCATGTACACGCCGTAGGTCACCGTGGCCGCTGCGGCACCCGCTCCCACCCAGGACCACACCTGCGGCCAGGCGGAGCCGTCGACGAGGACCACGACGACTCCGATCGCGCCGACCAGGGTCGTCCAGGTCGCGAGCCAGAGGTCGAGGGTCCGGCCGAAGATCCTCGCCATCGGGTAGAAGTGCAGGCCCACGATCACGGCGATGGCCGGCACGAGGAACCGGTCGAGCCCGGTGCCGGTGAGGACGCCGACCGCGACGCCGATCAGCACGCCCTCCGCGCCGAAGACCGCACCGAAGAGCAGGCCGTTCGGTTTCGCCGCGCGGTCGGCGTCGGTGAGCTCCACCGCCATCCTCCGTCGGGCGAGGAGGAGGCGGACGGCCTGCACGGCGAAGACCACCGCCGCGAGCGCGCAGACGGTCACGGCGGTCGTCGCAGCCGGTGCCGGCCAGCCGACCGTGGTGTCGCTCGCCCACCACATCGTGAAGACCGCCATCAGGAGCAGGCCCCCCGCGACTCCGCTCGCGAGGGCCCGGGGAGGTGGTGCGAGGGTGCTCATGCGTCGAGGCTAACGAGACGGCTCCGCGGCCGGACGGCTCGGGCAGCAGTTCCCGGAGCGACCGGGTCGGCTCAGCGCTGCTCCGCCTCGAGCGCCTCCAGACGCGCGGCGACGCCGGCACGCCGGGGCGAGCGGGGCGGGAGGACGCGCAGGAGCTCCCGCCACACCTCCGCGTCGTCGCGGCCGTCCGGGCCCTCCGCCCAGGCGAGGAGGGTCGCGGGCGCCGCGTCGGCGAGGACGCTCGCCCGCACCCGCATGCGCAGCTCGTCGGCGATCGCCCGGATCCCCGGCGCCTCGGACGAGGGCAGCGGTGCGCCCCGGTACGCATCCAGGGCGAGGCGGTGGGAGCCGCGGTCGAGCAGGCCGAGCACCTGGCGGGCGTCGAGGTCGACCGGGCTCGCCAGGCGGTAGGGGCGCGAGAGAGGTGCCAGGCGCGGGAGGGTCGGCTCGAGCGCGCGGCGCAGCCGCACCATCTCGGCGCGGACGGTGACCACCGCGTCGTCCCGGCCGTGGAGCAGGAGGGCGAGCTGCTCGGCCGAGAGCCCGGACCGGTGCCAGGCGAGCAGGGTCAGGATCTCGGCGTGCCGGGTGCTGAGTTCGAGCGTCGCTCCCGCGGCCGTCACCAGCCCCGTCTCGCGCCCGAGGACCCGCAGACTCGGCGCGCGGGCCGCCGCCGTGCTCCGAGCGGCGGGCCGGCGCGGGCGGAGCAGCCGCTGCACCATCAGCTCGCTCTCGACGGCGGCGGCGGTCGCCTCCATCAGCGGGAGGGTCTGCGGAGCGACGACGTCGGCGCCGCCGGTGATGTCGATCACTCCGAGGATCTCGTGCGTCTCGGGGTCGTGCACGGGGACGGCGGTGCAGCTCCACGGGTGCACGAGCGAGGCGAAGTGCTCGGCGCCGTGGATCTGCACGCCGTGATCGAGCACGAGGGCGGTTCCCGGCGCAGAGGTCCCGACGTCGGGCTCGGCCCAGGCGGCGCCCTCGACGAACGACATCCCCTCGGCGAGGCTCTTGAGGTGCTGGTCCCCGTCGATCCAGAGCAGTCGCCCGAGCGCGTCGCCCACCGCGACGAGCACGCCGCTGTCCTCATCGGCGTCGCGCACCAGCAGGCGGCGGATGACCGGGAGGACCGAGGCGAGCGGATGCCCGGTGCGGTACTCGCGGAGGTCGTCCCCCGAGAACGAGAGCGGCGCGGTCAGCCGGTCAGGATCCAGGCGCCGCCGCCGTGCGCGCTCCCACGACTCCTCGACCAGCGCGCGCCGCCGGCCGCTGCCAGGGCGTGCCAGCCACGGGTTGGTCATGCGCTCCGCCTCGTCCTCGGGTCGGTGGGAGTCGACGCTACTCCGCGGAGGGCGGCGGCGCCTCTGTCCGCGCCCCGGAACGACCGCGCCCCCGCACCGCCAGCAGCAGCACCGCCGCGACCAGCACCGCGATGCCGAGCACGGCTCCCGCGGTCAGCCGCTCGCCCAGCACCGCCACGCCGAGGAGCGTCGCGGTCGCCGGCTCCAGGAGGGTGAGCGTCGAGACGGTGGCCGCGGGCAGCTGCCTGAGGCCGCGCGCGAAGAAGGTGTAGGCCACGGCGACCGTGACCACTCCGAGCCAGAGCACGGCCGGGATCGAGCCGGAGAGCCGCGAGGGATCGCCCAGCAGCAGGAACGGGAGCGCGAGAAGCGCCGCGGCTCCGAACGGAGCGCCCATGGCGGCGACGGGGCTGAGTCCGCGCTCGAGCAGCAGCTTGCCGCAGACGGCGTAGAGCGCGTAGGACGCGCCGGCGCCGGCCGAGGCGGCGAGGCCGGGGAGCGTCACGCCGCCGGACCCGCCTCCGCTCAGGAGCACCACGCCGACCGCGGCGAGCGAGGTCGAGGCGAACCAGCGCGGGCTCGGCGTCGTCCGCAGGACGAGCCACTCCAGCAGGCCGGTGAAGGCGGGAGCGGAGCCGAGGGCGACGATCGTGCCGACCGCGACCCCGTTCTGCGCGGTGCCGGTGAAGAAAGCGGGCTGGTACGCGGCGACGCCGACCGCTCCGAGCACGACGAGGAGCACGACGGTGCTGGTCGGGCGGGAGCGGCTCCGCCGGCCCAGCGCCTCCACGCCGAGGAGGGCGGCCAGCAGGGCGCCGCCGAGGACGATGCGCGCCGCTCCGAGGAGGAGCGGATCCACGCCCGCCGCACCGAGGGCCTGCGCGGTCCCCGTCGTGCCGAAGCAGACGGCGGCGAGGAGGACGGCGCCGATCGCCGACGTCCGCGCCCCGCTCATCCCGCCCCGCTCCCCCGGCCGCCTGACGACCGGCTCCCAGTGTCCCAGGGATGGGCGCGTGCTCTTCCGCCTCTCGCACCGGGGGCCCAGGATGGAGGGACCGGACTAGCGGAGGAGCACGACGTGGGCATCGCGGAACCGTTCGATCTCGAGGACCACCACCGCAGCGCGCACGGCGCCCTGCGCGAGCACTTCTCGGTGCGCGAGTTCGAGGAGGTGCCGCTGGACCGCGAGGCCATCGTCGCCACCGCCTACCTGCGGGCGATCGAGCACGCGACCGTCGCCCGGGTGCTGCCCGTCGCGCGCGCCCACCCCGACGAGCAGGTCCGCGCGTTCGCATCCGTCTGGGCCGCCGAGCGGCACCGGATCGCCGACGCCCTGGGCGAGGTGCTCGCGGCCTCGCCGCAGATCCGCGGCATCGACATCCGCCCGCCGGAGCCGACGGTCAGGACTCGCCCGCTCCTCGACCGCGCCGCGGCCTCGCTCGCCGGCCCCGTCGCCCTGGCCCTCGCGGTGGACGCCCGGGTCGCGGTGCACGGCTACCGCCGGCTCGCCCGGCTCTCGCTGCACCCCGAGATGGAGCGCCTCGCCGAGACGGTCACCGGCATTCTCGAGCGGCAGGCCGACTTCTTCACTCTGCACGCGGCAGGTCGCCTCGGCCGTCCGCTGCCGCGCCGCGTGCAGGCGGCCGGCCTGCTCGCCGTGCTGCGCCTCCCGATCGGCGAGGCCGACCTGCCGGAGGCTCTCGCCCGCGAGGGCCGGGAGCTGGTGTTCGGCCGGGACGACGGCGGGCTCGACGGGATCGACGCGGGCGTCGTCGCGGCGTTCGCGCTGCCCTGCACGGCGGCCCGGCGGCTCGTGCACCCCTACCGGCCCGCGTCGATCCGCGCCGCGCACCGCCTCGGACGACTCGCCGCCGACACCCGCGCCGCCGTCACGACCCTGCTGGAGCAGGTGCGCGAGTAGCGGCGGCGATCAGCCCAGCAGCTCGCGCACGTCCTCGGCGGTGATCCCGCCTGTGGCCGCGGCGCCGTCGTCCGACATGACCGCGGCGAAGAGCGCGGCCTTCG
The DNA here is from genome assembly GCF_002932755.1 of Rathayibacter sp. AY1B6. Classification (NCBI taxonomy): domain Bacteria; kingdom Bacillati; phylum Actinomycetota; class Actinomycetes; order Micrococcales; family Microbacteriaceae; genus Rathayibacter; species Rathayibacter sp. AY1B6. The sequence continues at coordinate 44,100 of NZ_PSWL01000012.1, read as the reverse complement.
CCTCCTTGAGGGCCATCACCTTCTCCTCGATCGTGTCCTTCGCGACCAGGCGGTAGACCATGACGGAGCGGGTCTGGCCGATGCGGTGCGCACGGTCGACCGCCTGCGACTCGGTGGCGGGGTTCCACCACGGGTCGAGCAGGATGCAGTAGTCGGCCTCGGTGAGGTTGAGCCCGAAGCCGCCGGCCTTGAGCGAGATCAGGAACACGCCCGCCGCGCCCGAGCGGAACCGCTCGATGACCTCGTCGCGCTTCTTCGTCGCTCCGTCGAGGTACGCGTACTCGATGCCCGCCGCGTCCAGCCGCCGGCGGACCCGGCCGAGGAACCGCGTGAACTGGCTGAAGACCAGTACGCGGTGCCCCTCGCCGAGGGCGTCGCCCAGCAGCTCGTCGAGCAGGTCGAGCTTGGTGGAGGGCACGCTCTCGTGCGCCTCGTCGACCAGCGCCGCGTCGAGCGCGACCTGGCGCAGCACGGTCAGCGCGCGGAAGATCGCGAAGCGGTTCTTCTCGAAGTCGCCGATCAGGCCCAGCACGCGCTGCCGCTCCCGCGCCAGGTACGTGTCGTAGACCTTCCGCTGCTTCGGGCCGAGCTCGACCTCGAGGGTCTGCTCCTGCTTGGGAGGCAGCTCCTTGGCGACGAGCTCCTTGGTGCGCCGCAGCATCAGCGGGCGGATGCGCCGCCGCAGCTGCGAGAGCTTCTCGGTGTCGGCCTCGCGCTCGATCGGCTTCTGGTAGAACTCGACGAACCCGGCGGGCGAGGGGAACAGGCCCGGAGCGACGATCGACAGCAGCGACCACAGCTCCATCACGTTGTTCTCCATCGGCGTGCCCGTGATGGCGAGCTTGAAGGGCACGTCGAGCCGGCGCGCGAGCTGATGCGTCGCCGACTGGCGGTTCTTGACGAACTGCGCCTCGTCGAGGAGGAGCCCCGACCACTGGATGCTCGAGTACGACTCGTAGTCGAGCCGGAACAGGGCGTAGGAGGTGACGACCAGCTCGGCCTCGCCGATGACGCTCGAGAGCGCCTTCCGCTTCTTCTTCGACGTCTCGTCGATGCCGACCACGCGCAGGTCCGGGGCGAAGCGCTTGGCCTCGCCCACCCAGTTCGGCACGACGCTGGTGGGGGCGACGACGAGGAACGGGCGCGGCGAGGTGCCCGCCTCCGCGGCCGCGGCGCGCTGCTCCTGCATCACCCGGGTGACCAGGGCGAGGGACTGCACGGTCTTGCCCAGGCCCATGTCGTCCGCGAGCACGCCGCCGAGCTGGTTGTCGTAGAGGAACGAGAGCCAGTCGTAGCCGAGCTGCTGGTAGGGCCGCAGCTCCACCACGAACCCCTCGGGCAGGGCGCGCGACTCCAGGGCACCGGTCGCGGTGAAGCCGGAGAGCCCCTCCACGGAGCGGCGCCATGCGGCGGCCTGCGCCTCCACGACGCCCAGCTCGACCAGCTCGTCCCAGAGGGAGGACTGGAAGCGGCTGATCCGCAGGGTCTCGCCGGGGTCGTCCGAGAGCTCGCGGGCTTCGGCGATCAGCTCGCGGAGGCGGCCGAACCGCTCGTCGTCGAGGGCGAAGTAGACGCCGCTCGGCAGCACCATGTACTCGTCGCCGCGGGCGAGCGCGAGGAAGATCTCGGCGAGCGGGACCGCCTCGTCGTTCACGGTGACGGAGATCTCGAGGTTGAACCAGTCGCGGCTGTCGGGCCGGGCGACGGTCTGCACGGCGACCACGGGCGCGGTCTGCGCCTCGCGGTACTCGACGCGTTCGCCGATCTCCTCGATCTCGACGGTGCCCAGCTCGCGGAGCCGCTCGACCTCGCCGGTGAGGAAGCCGACGGTCTGCATGCCGCGCAGGTCGAAGGTGGGGCGCAGGCGCCTGCTCGACGGGGACACCAGGGCCGGCGTCGACTCCGGGTCGAGACCTGCTCCGACGAGGGAGTCGAGGATCCGCTGCTCGGCCTCGGGGTCGCGGTAGCCCGCGTCCTCGCCGACCCGCAGCGGGAGCCGCTCGGCGTCCACGCCGCCGCGCGCCCCCTCCACGCCGTAGCGCCACCACCACGAGCCGCGCAGGCCCGCGCCGTCGGTGTGCTCGAGGGTGAGGCCGAGGCGCGGCTCGGGCACCGCCGGCGCCTCGAAGGAGCCGTCGCGGGAGACGATGTCGAACAGCCGGTGCAGCCGCTGGTAGTGCTCCGTGAGGAACGCCGACTCCTCGGCCACTGGGATGCGGATGGCCTCGCGGCTCCAGAGGAACGTGCGCGCGGAGGACAGCAGCGGCGCGGCGAACGGGATGAGCGTGACCGGGCGGGCGCGCATCTCGTCGCCGCCCTCCCAGGTGTAGAGGCCGACGGCGGGGTCGCCGATGAAGCCGAACTCCTCGGGGGCCGGGTGGTCGCCGATCGCGACGAGCGAGCGCAGCTCGAGGCCGGCGGCGGTGCGCGTGACGTCGATGGAGGCGGTGGCCGTCGTGTCGAGGATCTTCAGCGGCGTCTGGTCGCGGTCGCCCATCACCAGACCGATTCCCGCGCGGACGGCGCCGTGCAGGGCCGCCCAGATCGCCTCGCTCCGGCACTGGTCGAGGTAGAGCCAGGTGTCGGGCGAGTAGTAGCTGGAGGCGCTGTGCCCGGAGAGCAGGCCCTGCATCTCGCGGATCACGTCGATCTGGCGCTCGTCGTAGTCGTGGCTGTAGTGCAGGTAGCCGAGGTCGCGCCAGCTGGTGCCGGTGCGCACCCAGCGGTCGCGGTCGCCCATCCGCACCGGGCGCACGCCCAGGCGCGGACGCGGCTCGGGCGGCGGCCGGTAGGAGTTGTAGCGGCCGGGCGGGCGACGCACGGGTTCGCCGGGCAGCAGCTCGAACTGCAGGCCGAGCGGTATGCCGGTGTGGGAGCGCTCGGCGCCGGCGAGCAGCGGGGCGAGCGCGCTGCGCCACTCCGGGACGGCGTCGACGGCGGCCTCGCCCGGGAAGGGACCGGCCACTCCGCCCTCGCGCTCACGGCGCAGGGCCTCGACCAGGACGGCGGCGACGTGCTTGCACTCGTGCTTGACCGGGCAGCTGCAGGCGCCGCCGAGGAGGGTCCAGTGCTCGCCCTCGTCGCGGAGCTGCACGCTCACGGCGTACGGCGAGCGCCCGGATCCGCGGACCTGGCCGAAGAGGCGGGTGCGGCCGCCGAACCACTGCAGCTCGCGGACGCGGCCCTCGTCCGCGTACGCGGTGCCCTTCTCGAGGGCGGCGGTTCCGACGAGGGCGCGGATGTCCTGCTCGGAGAAGGGCTCGTGGCCGGCGGTCACCGGCCCGGGTGCGGCCGACGGCAGCACCTCACCGGGGGGACTCTGGCGGGCCATGGACCTCACGCTCTCCGCGCTCGAACGAGCGCATCCGTCTATTCAACCCGATTCCGGAGGCGCCGCGAGCCGCGGGCCGGGATCCGTGGAGGACGCACGGCCGTCCCTACGATGGAGGGATGCCCCGTCTGGCCGTCGTCTCGGCGCACACCTCCCCGCTCGAGCAGCCGTCGACGGGCGACGCGGGCGGGATGAACGTGTACCTCGTGGCGGTGCTGCCGGAGCTGGCGGCGCTCGGCTGGGAGATCGAGGTGCTGACCCGCGGCGAGGGCGTCCGCACCCTCGCGCCGGGTGTGCGGGTGGTGGGCGTGCCGGTGCCGGCGGGCGACAAGTACGCTCTGGCGGCCGCGGCGCCGGAGTTCGCGCGGGCCGCGGCGGGAGCAGACGTCGTGCACTCGCACTACTGGGTGTCGGGCCTCGCGGGGGCGCTCACCGGCAGACCGCACGTGCACTCGATGCACTCGGGCTCGCTCGCCAAGAACGCCCGGCTCGCCCCGGGCGACGTCGCGGAGCCGCAGCAGCGGGTCGACGCGGAGCGGTCCGTGCTCGCCTCCGCCGACGCGATCGTGGTGGCGGGCGCCTCTGAGCGGGCGGACGTCGTCAGCGGGTACGGCGCGGATCCGGACCGGGTCGTCGTGGTGCCGCCCGGGGTCGACGCGCGGTTCCGCCCAGGCGGCGGCGAGCGCTCCGGGGTCGTCCTGGTCGGCCGGGTGCAGCCGCTCAAGGGCCAGCTTCTGGCGGTGGAGGCGCTCACGGCGATGGCGCCGGCGGAGCGGCCCGTGCTGCGGCTGGTGGGCGGGGCGGCACCGGGCCGGGAGTCGTACCTCGATGCGGTGCGCGCCGCGGCGGCTCCGCTGGGCGACCGCGTGCTGATCGAGGGAGCCGCCGACCGCGACCGGGTGGCGGAGCGGCTCCGGAGCGCGGAGCTGGCGCTTGTGCCCTCGGCGGCGGAGACCTTCGGGCTGATCGCGCTCGAGGCCGCCGGCAGCGGCACTCCGGTGCTCGCGCGCCGCACGACCGGCCTGGTGGACGCGGTACGCGACGGCGGGAGCGGCCTGCTGCTCGACTCCGGCTCCCCCGCGGCGTGGGCCGAGGCGATCCTGAGCCTGCTGGGCTCCCCCGAGGAGCTGGCGCGCCTCGGCCGCGGCGGCGTCGATTGGGCGGCCGCCCACTCCTGGCCGGCCGCCGCCGCCCGACTGGACGCCGTCTACCGCGGCCTCCTGCCCCGCTGAGGTGGCAGGGGCGACGGGGGTCAATCGGCGATGGCGGGGGCTCCGGGGTCGAGGCGGGCGCCGCGGGTGGAGCGGTACCAGGGCGCGAGGCGGTCGGGGGAGACGGCGACCATGGCGGCGCCCGTGAAGCCGGCGTCGTTGCCGAAGCGGGCGGGGACGATCTCGGTGCCGATGTCGAGGAAGCGGGCGAACTCGTCGAAGACGTGCGCCGCCGCGCCGCCGATCACGAACAGCTGCGGCGAGAGCAGCATCTCGAGGTGCCGGTAGTAGACGCTGAGGCGACCCGCCCACTCCTCGAGGGTGATGCCCTCGCGGCGGACGGCCGAGAAGCCGACCTGCGGCTCGAAGTCGGGACCGTCGATGTGCAGGTGCCCGAGCTCGGAGTTGGGGATCACCACGCCCTCGTGGACGAGCGCCGTCCCGATGCCGGTGCCGAGGGTGGTCAGCAGGAGGAGGCCCTCGCGGCCGCGCATCGCGCCGAACTCGCGCTCGGCGACCCCCGCCGCGTCCGCGTCGTTGACGACGACGACGTCGACCCCGGTGGCCTCCGAGAGGAGGGCCTGCGCGTCGAGCCCGACCCAGCGCTGCGAGACGTGGGTGGTCTGGCGGACGACGCCGCCGCGGACGATCCCGGGGAAGCCGACGCCTACGGGCGTGCCCGCGATCGGCGAGACGTCGCGGACGATCCCGGCGATCGCCTCGGCGAAGTCCTCGGGCTCCTTGCCCAGCGGGTTCGCGACCGCGAAGCGCCGGGCCGCCCGCTCGCCGGTGGTGACGTCGACGAGGGACGCCTTGATCGACGTCCCCCCGATGTCGACGCCGACGGCGAAGCGCGGGAGGAGGCCGTCGTGGGGCTGGGTCACGGATGCTCCGTCTGCAGTGGTGGCGAGTGCGGGGACTCGGGAGAGCGGTCGGCCCGTCGGATCCGGGATCGCGACGAGCCGAAGGAGATTCTACGAGCCGTCAGGTGCGCGCGGGCTCAGAGGGCGCGGAGGACGAAGTCGATCACCGGCTCGTAGAGGTGGACGGCCAGCCCGTCGTCGATCGGGACGACCACCTCGATCGAGCCCTGAGCCTCGGCGACGAAGACCGCCGGGTCGTTGCAGTCGGCGATCGCGATCACCGGCAGCCCGCGCCGACCGGCCGCGCCCGCGAAGCCGTGGTCGGCGACGACCAGGTCCGGGCGGATGCCGAGCTCGTCGAGGCGGTCGAGCAGCGCGTCCATCGGCTCCGGCGAGTGCGTGTGCTGCAGCCCTCCGCCGCGGTAGACGCAGGTGACCCCGCCGGTGCACCACAGGGCCTGGTGCTCGTCCGCGAGAGGGACGCGGATGCCGTCGGGGGCGGCGAACGGGAGCCCGTTCACGTCGATCACGCGGGCGCCCTGCTCGGCCGCGGCGGCGGCGAAGCGGCGGTAGACGTCCATCAGGGTCGCGGGGTGCGCGGTCGCGAACAGGAGCAGCGCCCCCTCGCGGACGGCGGCGGCGAACCGGTCGCGGTAGCGCGCGAGCCCCGCGACCGTCAGGCGGGCGTCGATCCGGTCCTGCCCGCTCTCGAAGGAGGGGTCGGTGCTGATCCCCACGCGCTCTCCCATCAGGGCGAGCAGGCTCTCGAGCGTCCAGTGCTCGGCCACGTCAACCCCGTAGAGGTGCGCGGGCTCCCGGGCGGCGAGCCGGCGGAGGTTGCCGAGGTTGCTCGCGCGGCCGGTGAGGACGTCCCCGGCGAGGAGGGAGGAGTCGAGGTACGCCTCGAGCTCGGAGTCGGGCAGCGGCATGCGGGACCTCTCGATCGACGGGGAGCTCCCAGGCTACGGGGAAACCGGGTGTTGACATCCGATCCATCACCGATATATCGTTACTACATCGCCGACAGATCGGAAGCAGCCGCTCCCGACGGGCGACCGGATCCGATCGAAAGGGATCCCCTCACGACAGAGAGCAGCACACCCATGAACTCCAGGACCTTCTTCTCCGACGACCGCCGCGACTCCCGCGACGGCGACCACTCCACCCGCCACGAGCACCCCGGCCGCGGACAGCGCCGCGGACCCGGCGGTCACGGCCGCGGCTTCGGGCCCGGCTTCGGCTTCGGCCCGGGCTTCGGCCCCGGCTTCGGCGGCCCCTTCGGCCGCGGCGGAGGACGCGCCCGACGCGGTGACGTCCGCGCGGCCCTCCTCTCCCTCCTCTCCGAGAAGTCCTCGAACGGCTACGGCCTGATCAAGGCCATCGCCGAGAAGACGAACGGATCGTGGCGCCCCAGCCCCGGCTCCGTCTACCCCACCCTCCAGCAGCTCGTCGACGAGGGCCTCATCACGGCCGTCGGCGAGGGCCGCGGCACCGAGTACCAGCTCACGGACGCGGGCGGCACCTATGTGCGCGAGCACGCCGACGAGCTCGACGCGGCCTGGGAGGCCACTCCTGGCGCGAGCGACGCCGACCGCGCCTTCATGGAGAACGTCGGCAAGCTGATGGGCGTCGTGCAGCAGTTCCGCGGAGCGACCGAGGCGCAGCGCGCCGCCGCCTCCGCCAAGCTCGACGAGACCCGTCGCGCGCTGTACCTCATCCTCGCCGACTGACCTCGGCTCCCCTCCCGCGCTCCGCCGCGGGAGCCCCCGGACGGACGGGACCCCCTCGCCTCGGCGACGGGGTCCCGTCCGTTCTGTCGTCTCCGGTGCCGGCGCCTCAGCGGGCGGCGGACAGACGGGCCAGACCCTCGTCGAGGGTGACCGACGGGCTCCACTGCAGATCGGCGCGCGTGCGGCGCTGGTCGAACCAGTGCGCGGTCGAGAGCTGCTCGGCGAGGAATCGGGTCATCGGCGGCTCGTCGGCACCGGGCCGCACGGCCCAGACGCGCTCGACGAGCGAGCCCGCGGCGCGGGCGACGGAGGCGGGGACGGACCAGCGCGGCGGCTCGACGCCCGAGGCGCGGCAGATCCCGGCGAGCAGCTCGGCGACCGGGCGCGGCTCGCCGTTGGTGACGACGTAGGAGCGGCCGTGCACGTCCTCCGCCCGCCCGAGAGCGGCGACGATCGCCGAGGCGGCGTTGTCGATGTAGGTGGAGTCGATCAGCGCCTGGCCGTGCCCGAGGAGCGGCAGTCGGCCGGCGCGCGCCCGCTCGACGATGCGGGCGACGAGCTGGGTGTCGCCCGGACCCCAGACCAGGTGCGGGCGCACGGCGACCACCGCGAACCCGGGGGCGTCGGCCGCGAGGGCCAGCAGCTCAGCGCGGGCCTTGGTGCGGGCGTAGTCGCCGCGGGCGCGATCCGGATCGGCGGGCTCGGCGTCGTCGCCGGTGATCGAGGAGCCGGAGTGGGCGACGGAGGGCGACGAGATCTGGACGAAGCGGCTCACCCCGGCGCGGGCGGCGGCGGCGAGCAGGCGCCGGGTGCCGTCGACGTTCACGCGGTCGAAGTCGCCCGGATCGCCGGCGAGCGAGACCTTCGCGGCGAGGTGCACGACGCCCTCGGCCGCCTCGACCGCCTCCTCGACCGCCCGCGGATCGGTCAGGGAGCCCCGTGCCTCCTCGACACCCGCGACCCCGCAGGGCCGGCGCTGGAAGGTGCGGACCTCGTGCCCCTGCGCGACGAGTCCCGCGGCCACCGCGCCGCCGAGCAGGCCGCTCGCGCCGGTGACCAGGACCCTCACGGCGCCACCATCCGACCGCCGGCGAGCACGCCCTCGGCCCAGCGCGAGAGCGCGGCCCGGTCGATCTTGGAGTTGTGGCGGATGTCGGTGGGCAGCGCCGGGACGACGAGCACCGCGGCGACGGGCCGGCCGACGGCCGCGCGCACCTCGGCGGCGAGGGCCTCCTCGGCCAGCGCCACGCGGCGCGCGCCCGAGCGCAGCTCGACCACGGCGACCAGCTGCGCGACTCCGCGCGGACCGGCTCCGACGATCGCGGCGCGGGCGACCGGGGCGACGCGCGCCTCGATCCGCTGCTCCGGTCCGACCGGCGTGACCACGCCGTCGGGTGTGACGACGACGTGCGGCATCCGGCCCTCGACCCAGAGGCGGCCGGCGGAGTCGATCCGCCCGACGTCCCCGGTGCGGTGCCAGCGCTCGCCCGGGACGGCGCCGATGCGGGCGGCGCGGTCGGTCAGCCAGAGGCGCTCGTAGTGGTCCTCGACGTGACCGGCCGAGACGACGATCTCGCCGGTCGCGCCGACGATCTCCTCCGGCTCGTCCGCGGCGCGGCCGTCGGCGTCGAGCGGGGCGATCCGCAGTCGGACGCCCGCGGCGGGCACGCCCACGCAGACGCCTCCGCGCGGATCGTCGTCGGAGGCGGCCTCGCGGATGCCCTCCAGCGACGCGTCGGTGAGCAGCAGCCCCTCGGTCATGCCGTAGGGGGTGCGGGCGGAGGCGTTCGGCATGAGCGCCTGCGCCTCGCCGAGCAGCCCCGCCGAGACGGGGGCGCCGGCCGAGAGGAAGGTGCGCACGCCGGCGAGGGCGCGGTGGTCGTCGGCGTCGAGCGCGCCGGCGGTGGCCACGACGTTGGCCAGCGCGGCCGGCGACAGGAACAGCACAGTCGCGTCGACCCGGGCGGCGGCCGCGGCGACGGCGGACGCGGTGAGCGTCCGGGGCGCGGTGACGTCCATGTCCGGAGTGGCGGAGCGCGTGCCCAGCGCGGGACCGAGCAGGGCGAACGGCGCGAAGCCCGCGACGAGCCCGGTGCCCGGTCCGATCCCGTACTGGCGGGCGAGCGCGTCGCGGACGCCGGCGAGCTGACGGTGCGTGTAGACGACGCCCTTGGCGGGGCCGGTCGAGCCGGAGGTGAAGAGGATCGCTGCCACGGCGTCGGCGGCGGGCGGCTCGCCCAGCGCCTCCGGATCCGCGGCCAACTCGGCGCGGCCGAGCTCGATCAGCTGCCCGAGCGAGGTGTCCACGCCGAGAGCGGCGGCGGAGGCGCGGGGCAGGGTCTGCGTCGACACCCGACCGCCGGGCCAGCGGAGGGCCCGCGCGACGGTGAGGCCGGGCAGGGCGCCGACCACGAGATCCGGCCAGGCGCCGCGGACCGCGCGGGTGAGACCGCGCAGGCCCAGGCCCGCGTCGGCGACGACCACGACGGCTCCGATGCGCAGGCACGCGTAGAGCAGCGCCGTCAGGTCGGCGCCGGGCGGCACGAGGAGCGAGACGCGGTCGCCCGAGGAGACGCCCGAGGCCCGCAGCCCGGCGGCGAGCTCGCGGACCCGCTGCGAGAGCAGGCGCCACGAGACCGAGCGGGGGCCGCCGCCCCCGGGAGGCGCCATCTCGACCAGGGCGAGCGAGCCGTCCTGCGCGTTGCGGTCGAGGTGCGCCCACAGCGGCTCGACCGGCGCGGTCGGGCGGCGGATGTCCGGGGCCGGGTCGCCGCCGAAGGGCTCGTCGCCGTCGGAGAGGTCGCCCAGCCAGGTGAGGACGGCGGAGGCGTAGTCGACGTCCTCGGCCACGAGGTGGCCCGCTCCCTCGTAGCGGTGGACCTGCGCGTGGGGCAGGCGGTCGACGAGGTCGTCGAGGTAGCGGTCGGAGAAGATCGGGTCCAGCGGGCCCCAGAGCATCAGGGCCGGCGTCGTCAGGGTGCTGACACCCTGGGCGATGCGCTGCAGCTCCGGGTCGCTCGGGTGCGCGGAGTCGACCGGGATGTCGGCGACGAAGCCGCCCACTCCGCCGCGGCGCGACGCGGACCGGTAGGGCGCGCGGTACCCCTCCTTCACCGCGGTGGGCAGCGCCGGACGCCCCAGCGCGAGGGTCGTCTCGAGGAAGGCCGGCGTGCCGACCGTGGAGGCGCCGAGCACGCCCGAGGCGAGGGCGAGCCGGAGCGGGGCCGGGATCGGCTCGTCGGCGCTCTGGTGGATCGCGGTGTTCAGGAGCATCGCGGCGCGCAGCTGCTGAGGGTGGTCGACCGCCCAGCCCAGCGAGACGACTCCGCCCCAGTCGTGGCCGAGAGTGACCACGTCGTCGAGCCCGAGCACGTCGGTGAGGTTCGAGAGCTCGCGCACGCGGTCGGCGAGCGTGTGCAGGGCGCCGGTGCGCTCGGAGAAGCCCATCTCGAGCTGGTCGACGGCGACCACCCGCCAGGCGGGCCCCCCGCGGCGGGCGGACTCGAGGGTGGCGGCGGCGAGGCGGCGCCAGAGGTAGGACCAGGTGGGGTTGCCGTGCACGCAGAGGACGGTGCCGACCGGCTCCGTGCCGAGGGCCTCGCCCGTGTCGAGCAGGTGCCAGCGGCGCGGGACGCCCTGGGCGTCCGGAGCATCGACCAGGCGCGACCACGCGGGGTCGAGCCCGTCGAGCCCGGCCGGGGGCAGCTGCGCCGCGGCCGTGGAGCCGAGCGCTCCGCGGATCCGCTCGGCCGGGTGGGGCGCGGTCACCAGGCGATCTCGAGCATCGCGGTGTTGATGCCCGAGCCCACTCCGATGAGCAGCACCCGGTTGCCGGGCTGCAGGGTCTCGGCCTCCTGGGCCAGGGTGATCGGGATCGACGCCGGGCCGACGTTGCCGAGGGTGGGGTAGGTCGTGGGGACGCGGCTGCGGTCGATGCCGACGGCCTTCACCAGGGCGTCGGTGTGCACGTCCGACACCTGGTGCGTGATGTAGCGGTCCATCCCGCTCCAGTTCCAGTCGCGGGTGGCCTCCTTCCACGCCGAGAGCACGAGCTCCATGCCGCCCTTGAGCAGCGCCTTCGCGTCCGTGAACATGCCGTCGACGCTGCCGACGCAGAGCTCGTTGAACTGCGTCGCCGCACGGGTGATCCCGCCGAGGATGCGGTGGCCCTTGGGGTGCTCGTCGGCCGGGCCGAGCACGGCAGCAGCGGCGCCGGAGCCGAGCGTCAGGCTCGCGAACTCGCTCATGAAGTCCTTGCGCTTCACGCCGTCGCGGCTGAGGCGCTCGATCGTATTGACCTGGATCTCGTCGGCGTCCTCGCCGTCGATGATGAGCGCGTAGCGGATCTGGCCGGAGTCGATCAGCTGCGCGGCGAGGGTCATGCCGTTCACGAAGCCGAGGCACGCGTTCGCGATGTCGAAGTTGATGGCCGACGAGGGCAGGCCGAGCCCGTGGTGCAGGCGCACGGCGACCGAGGGCTCGAGGTGCTTGCGGGTCACCGAGGTGTTGATGATCAGGCCGATCTGGTCGGCGCGGACGCCGGCCTCGGCGAGGGCCCGCTTGCCCGCCTCGATCGCCGCTCCGTCGAAGCCCTGCTCGGAACCCCAGTTGCGGCGCTCGTGCACGCCGGCGACGCGCTGGAGGAGCCCGGTGGGGAGCCGGAGGCGCTTGAGCGCCGGGGCGAGCCGCGCCTCGATCTCGGCCGACGTGGTCACGCGCGGGGCCAGCGTCGTCGCGACGGACAGCAGTGCGACGTTGCGGTGCGTGGTCGTTGCGTTTCCGTCCAACGGAACTCCCTGTCGAGTTGTCGATCCTGGCATGTGCCTCCGTGATTTTACGCTGTCGTTCAGGCAGCGCTTCCTGAACGCCGGCTGGATGGTCGCGGAACGCGTCCTCGGCGGCCGGGCCGAGGCTCCTCCCCCGGAACGACGGGCGAGGAGCTGCTGAGGCCACACGCGATGCGCGGTGTCAACCCACCCGCCGGGCGTCAGGTCCCCATCGCCCACGGCTCGCGATCGCCGCGGAGGCGGGCGGCGAGCGCCATCGCCTGCTCGTCCGTCAGGGTCGCGACGTAGTCGACCACACCGCGTCCCCGGCCGAGCCGCTGCAGCGCCGCCGGGTCGGAGGTCGGCCGGCCGCGCTCGTCGGCCGGGAGCCAGTCGGGGTGGTCGGCGCGGAGGCGGAAGTAGCCGTCGGTCGCGAGCTCGATCAGGTCGAGCAGCTTCTGCGGAGCCCGCGAGCCGTCGCGGGGGTCCTCGAGCCAGGCGTCGAGGTGGGTCACCAGCGTCTCGAGCACCTGGGACTGACCGCGCTGGTAGGTGGCGAAGTCGGGCCGGTCGATCACGAAGCGGGTGTGCACGAACTTCAGCACGGCCACGTCGTGCCAGGCGTCCGGGAGCAGCGAGAGGTGGCCCGAGCGGACGTTCGGCTCGGCGAGCACCACCACGGAGCGCTGCAGGCGGCCGATCCAGGAGGAGACGAAGGACTCGATCGCGCGCTCGGTGCGCGTCGATCCGTCGAACGGGAGCGCGAGGAGCCCCTCGACCAGCTCGGTCGACACCCGCTCGACGGAGGCGCGGAAGTGCTCGTCGCTCGCGATCCACGGGTCGCGGGCCACGAGCCTCCGGCGGAGCATCTCGAGCGAGTGCCCGGGAGCCCGCGCCCACAGCTCCTCCGCGTCGAGGGAGGCGAGGGCGTTCTGCTCGCGGAGGAACGCGCGGAACTCCACCGCGACGGCCGCCTGCTGCAGCACTCCTGCGCGGTAGAAGTCGTCGAGGTCGTGCAGCGAGTAGGCGATGTCGTCGGCGACGTCCATCACCGAGCACTCGAGGGTCTGCTGCCAGGGGGCGATCGCGGCGAAGCCGGAGCGGGCGTCGAGCAGGTCGTCGAGGTCGAGGGTGTACGCCGAGAACTTCGGCGGCGCGGTCTCCCAGCGGCTGGCGGTCGAGCCGCGGGGCAGCTCGGTCGGGTCGGCGGAGTCGATGCCGGGGCGGTGGACCGTCCGCCCCCACGGGTACTTGAGCACGGCGGCACGGGAGGCGGCGGTGAGGTTCAGCCCCACCTCCACCGTCTCGCAGACGTCGAGCTCGGAGAGGATCCGGAACGACTGCGCGTTGCCCTCGAAGCCCTCCGCGAGCCCCAGCCGCTCGCGCGCGAGGCGGTCGAGCGCCTGCTCGCCGAGGTGGCCGAACGGAGGGTGGCCGAGATCGTGCGCGCTGGCCGCGGCCTGCACGACCACCGGGTCGCAGCCGCCGAGCCGCTCGACCAGCTCGCGCTGAGCGGGATCGGTCGTGGTCAGCTGCATCGCGATCGCCCGAGCGACCGCGGTGACCTTGATCGAGTGCGTGAGCCGATTGTGCACGACCTGCCCGACGCCCGAGGGCGAGATGACCTGGGTCACCGCGGAGAGGCGGGCGAAGTACGGCGAGAAGCGGATCCGCTCGAGGTCGACGCGGTACTCGGGGTACTCCTCGCCGGTGGCGAACCGGTCGACCGGCTCGGGGATGCGCCGGTCGCGGCGGTGGTCGTGCGGGGCCGAGGCCCGCGGGGCCGTCGTCTCGGAAAGTGCCGGCTCGCTCATGGCTTCACCCTAATCAGGGGCGCGGGGGCGGAGGCGCGCGTCACGCGGGACTCTCGCGCGGGGCGACGGCGAGGTGCACGGCCGCAGCGACGACCGCGCCGACGACGTAGGCGGCGATGTCGAGCCAGGAGAAGGTGGTGCCGACGACGAGGCGGAGCGGCGCCCACAGCTCGACCAGGCGCGACGCGACTCCGATCGCCTGCAGCTGCTCCATCGCGATCGACCAGGCCAGCGCGATCCCGGCAGCCGTCACGCCCGGGATGCGGGGCAGGAGCACCGCGATCAGCAGCGCCACCAGCACGACGTAGGCCACTCCGCCGGCGAGGTCCGCGAGCAGCCCCGTCAGCACGAACCGCAGCGCCAGGCCCAGGCCGAGCACGGCGACGGCCGCGATCGCGAAGCGGAGCCGCACCCTCACCGGGCACGCTCCTCGAGGGCGCGCTGGAGGCGGTCGAGAGCGAGGAGGAACGTGCGGTCGTCGGCCACGCGCCAGCCGAGGGCCGCCGGTGCGGCGACGACCAGGGGCACGAGGACGGTGCGCGGGCGCCGCCTGGCCGCTCGGAGGACGGCGGAGGCGGGCGGGGCGAGGACCGCCAGGACCAGCGCACGGACCCGGTGGGCTCCCGAGGGCGAGGTGCCGACGCCCACCGAGACGATCCGGTCCCATCCGGCGATGCGCAGGGCGTCCGCGTGCTCGGCGGCGAGCTCGAGTCCGTCGCGGCCGACGGCGAGCACCGCGGCGGCGGCGGCCGGAGCGGCGGAGGCGGGTGCCGCGATCCGGCGCAGCGCCCGGTCGAGCTCGGGAGTGCGCAGGACGGCGAACCCCTCGGTGACCGCGGCGAGCGCCGCCAGCCGGCGCTGCCGCTCCGGGGCGGCCTGGCGGACCCGGGCCCGGACGGCGGCCGGGGCGGGCAGGGGCGCGGCGAGCAGCGCGGTCGGCTCGAACCGCGTGCGCGGGGGCAGCGGGACCGTCGGCGGCGTGCGCGGCGGGGGCTCGCCCCAGTGCGGCGTCGATGCGGGATCCATGCGCCCCTCCCTCCTCGCGCGGCTCCGAGCCGCCCCTGAGATCATCCCTCCTCCGCCCTCCCGCCTTGCCGAGAGCGCCCGGCGGGCTTACGATGGAGTACCCCCCGGGGGTATGCCGTGACGGGCGTGCCGACCGGACGCCCACCGGGCCGATCGATCGGATCGGACCGGACGCACGACACAGGAGGACCCATGAGCACCAGGATCGACCTCGGCCTGACCGCGAGCGGATCGACGGGAGGCTGCGGCTGCGGCGGAGGCGGCGCCTGCGCGTGCGGCGGCCACGGAGGCGCTGACCGCTCCGACTCCGGCCACGCGGCGCAGGGCTCCCTGTCGGCCGCGTCCGTGCAGAGCTTCGGCGTCGCGGGCATGACGTGCGAGCACTGCGTCCGCAGTGTCACCGAGGAGCTCGCCGCCTACCCCGAGGTCTCGGCGGTCGACGTGTCGCTCGCCCCCGACGGGGTCTCGACCGTCACGGTCGGCTCCTCCCGGCCGCTCGGCCGCGAGGAGATCGCCGCCGCCGTCGCCGACGCGGGCTACCGCCTCGCTCCCCTGAGCTGAGATGCCCGAGACCACCGGCACCCCGCTCGAGCTCGCCATCGGAGGGATGACCTGCGCCTCCTGCGTCGCGCGGGTCGAGAAGCGCCTCGACGCGCTCCCCGGCGTCCACGCGACCGTCAACCTCGCCCTCGAGCGCGCGACGCTGACCCTCCCGCCCGGCACGACTCCGGCCGACGCGATCGCCGCCGTCGAGGCCGCGGGCTACCGCGCGACGGTCCCCTCCACCGGCGACGCGGCTCCCGCGGAGGAGCAGGAGGAGCAGGAGGAGCAGAGCGACGACGACCGCGAGCGGCGCGCCCTGCGCACCCGGCTCCGCGTCTCCGCCCTGCTCGCCGTGCCGGTGGTCCTGCTCTCGATGATCCCGCCGCTGCAGTTCGCGAACTGGCAGTGGCTCGCCCTCGCCCTCGCCTCACCGGTCGCGGTCTGGGGCGCGCTCCCCTTCCACCGCAACGCCTGGCGGGCGCTGCGGCACGGCTCGACCACCATGGACACCCTGATCAGCCTGGGCGTCAGCGCCTCCTTCGCCTGGTCGGTCTGGGCTCTGTTCCTCGGCGACGCCGGGCGGCCCGGCATGAGCATGCCCTTCGAGCTGCTGGGCAGCCGCTCCGGCCACGACGAGATCTACCTCGAGGTCGCCGCCGCCGTCCCCGTCCTCGTGCTGGCCGGCCGCTACCTGGAGGCGCGGTCGAAGCGCGACGCCGGTGCGGCGCTCCGGGCGCTCCTCCGCCTCGGCGCGAAGGACGCCGTGCGCGTCGCCGCCGACGGACAGGAGGAGCGCGTGCCCGCGTCCTCGCTCGCCGTCGGCGATGTCCTCCGCGTGCGCCCCGGCGAGACCGTCGCCGCCGACGGCACCGTGCTCGAGGGCTCGAGCGCGATCGACGCGAGCATGCTCACCGGCGAGAGCGTGCCGGTCGAGGTCGGCCCCGGCTCTACCGTGACCGGCGGAGTGCTCAACGCGCACGGCCTGCTCACCGTGCGCGTCGACCGCGTCGGCTCCGCGACCACGCTCGCGCGGATGGGCCGCCTCGTCTCGGACGCCCAGGCCGGCAAGGCGCGCGTCCAGCGGCTCGCCGACCGCGTCTCCTCCGTCTTCGTGCCGGTCGTGGTGGTGCTCGCCCTGGCCACCCTCGCCGGCTGGCTGATCGCCGGCGCCGACCTCGCCGCCGCCGTCTCGCCCGCCGTCGCCGTCCTCGTCGTCGCGTGCCCGTGCGCGCTGGGCCTGGCCACCCCGACCGCCGTCCTCGTCGGCACCGGCCGCGGATCCCAGCTCGGGATCCTCCTCCGCGGGCCGGAGGTGCTCGAGGCCGGGCGCCGCATCGACACCGTCGTGCTCGACAAGACCGGCACGCTCACCACCGGCGCCTTCCAGGTCGTCGAGTCCAGCGACGACGAGAGTCTGCGGATGCTCGCCGCCGTCGAGCGCGGGTCGGAGCATCCGCTCGCCGCGGCGATCGTGGCCGGGGCCGCGCACCTCGACGTCCCCGAGGCGACCGGGTTCCGCTCCAGCACCGGGTTCGGCGTGCGTGCCCGGGTCGAGGGCCGCCTGGTCGTCGCCGGCCGGCTGCGCTGGCTGGAGGAGCAGTGGGGCTTCGCGCCGGGCGCTCTCGCCGAGCGCGCCGAGCGCGCGACCGCCGAGGGCGGCACCGTGGTCGGCGTCGGCTGGGAGGGAGCGCTGCGCGGCTTCGCGGTCCTCCGCGACGAGCCGAGGCCGGAGGCGTCCCGCACCGTCCGCGCCCTGCGCGAGCGGGGCCTCCGGGTCCTGGTGCTGACCGGCGACAATCCGCGTGCGGCACAGGCCGTCGCCTCGGCCGTCGGCATCGACGAGGTCGTCGCCGAAGTGCTGCCGGAGGAGAAGCTCGCCGTGATCGAGCGGCTGCGGGCGGAGGGCCGGCACGTCGCCTTCGTCGGCGACGGCGTGAACGACGCCGCAGCGCTGGCCGCCGCCGACGTGGGGATCGCGATGGGCGCCGGATCGGACGCGGCGATCGAGGCGAGCGACATCACGCTCGTCGGCGACGACCTCGGCCGGGTGCCCGACGCCCTGCGCCTCGGGCGCCGCACCCTCGCGGTCATCCGGGGCAACCTCTTCTGGGCCTTCGCCTACAACGTGGCCGCGATCCCGCTCGCGATGGCCGGACTCCTCGGGCCGCTGGTCGCCGGCGCCGCGATGGCGTTCTCGAGCGTCTTCGTGGTGCTGAACAGCCTGCGGCTGCGCTCGTTCCGCTGAGTCCCGCCGGGCCGTCCGACGTCGCCTCCCGGCGCTCTTGACGGCCCGCCCGCGGATCGCGAGGGTGAGCGCATGAGCCTCTTCATCACCTGCCCGGTCGACGACGTCGAGCGCGCCACCGCCTTCTACACCGCGCTCGGCTGGACGCTGAACGCCGAGATGTCCCGCGAGGACGTGTCCTGCTTCGCGATCGGCTCCGACACGTCGGTCATGCTCGCGAGCCGCGCGATGTACGAGAGCGTCGGCGCCACCGAGGAGCTGATCGGCGCCCCCGGCACCCCCTCGAAGGTGACCGTCTCGTTCGACCTCGACAGCCGTGAGGCCGTCGACGAGCTCGTCGAGCGGGCCGCCGCCGCGGGCGGCCGGATCGGCGACACCGACGACTACCCGTTCATGTACCAGCGCCAGTTCGACGACCTCGACGGGTACCACTACTCCCCGTTCTGGATGAAGCCGGGCGGCGACGCGGCGGAGTGACGGAGCGGCTCCGCGTGGCGCAGGCGGTGCGACAGGGCCGGGAAGGTCCTTCCGCGTGGCGCAGGCGGTGCGAATTGCCGGGGGGTCACTCCGCGTGGCGCAGGCGGTGCCGCCGGACCGCGGCCCGGTTCGCGCAGCGGACGGAGCAGTACCGCTGCCGGCCGTTCCGCGTCACGTCGACGACGACGTTCCTGCAGTGGTCTCCCGGCGCCCGACCGGCCTCGCACCGCAGGAGGCGGCTCATCCCCCGGGTCGTCAGGTGCAGCGCCGTGCCCACCGCGATGACGGCGTGGAGGACGTGCGCCAGCGACTGGTCCTGGTCGCGGTAGTGCAGGTGCCAGCCCTCGTCGTCGTGGTCGGTCAGGCGCGGGTACGCGGCGATCGCGGCCATCTGGCGGTTCAGCGACGTCGCCCGGTCGCTCGGAGTCGGCGCGTCGACCACGTCCAGCCACTCGTCGATCACGTCGCGTGTTCTGGCGTGGTCGTCCGGGCCGGACTCGAAGGCCATCGTCATGCCGAAATCGCGCGTTCGCGCCTCGATGCCCTCGCGGTCGGACGGCCAGTCGTTCGCGAGGGAGGCGGCGAGCAGGACCGCGTACTCGCCGTAAGGGTTGAGCTGCATAAGACCATGACAGCACAGTGGCCTCATGCTCACCTCCTCCCCCTCCCCTCGTCCCGGCACGGCGCCCGCCGTGGATCCGCACGAGCACGGCTGGACGACCGAGTCGGCGCACCGGACCAGCGAGGGCGCCGTCGTGTACATCCGCTGCGTCGACTGCGGAGTGCGCCGCGTGGACGTGCGGACCGGCCACCAGGATCCGCCGACCGCTCTCAGCCGCGTGCTGCCGGCGTCCGAACGGCTGCACCCGGAGTGGAGCAGCGGGAGGATGAGGGGATGATCGCCGACCTGACCCTCCCCCGCGACGCCGGCCCCGAGGAGAGGAGCCTCCTCCTCCGGCGGGCGGTCCTCGACGACCTCCCCGCGCTCGTCCGGCTCCTCTCCGACGACCCGATCAGCGCCGGGCGCGGAGACGTCGCCGCCGAGGAGGACGAGGCCGCCTACGAGTCCGCCTTCCGGAGCATCGCGCAGGACCCGGGCAACGACCTCGTGGTCGCGGTGGACGGCGCCGGAGCCGTGGTGGGCACGCTGCAGCTGACCGTGATCCCCGGGATGGCGCGCCGCGGCAGCTCCCGTCTGCTCGTCGAAGCGGTCCGGGTGGCGAGCGCCGAGCGGTCGGCGGGGATCGGCACGGCCCTGATGCGCTGGGTGCTGGACGTCGCTGCGATCGAGCTCCGCACGCCGCTCGTCCAGCTGACCTCGGACGCCGCCCGCGCCGACGCCCACCGCTTCTACCTGCGCCTGGGCTTCGTCGACTCGCACGTGGGCTTCCAGCGCCGCGTCGAGCTGCCGGGCTCGTAGCGGCGGCGCGGGCAGCCCGTCCGGACGCCTGATCGGCGTGTCCCCGCGAGCACGGCCGGCCCGGGAGTGGACGCCCCGAGCGGAAGCCCGGACGGCGCCGCTCGCCTCTCCCGGGCCGACGTGATTGGCTGGGCCGATGAGAACCGAGACCCGCCAGGGCGTCCCCCTCCTGCTCGTCGACGACGACGGGGCCGCGCTCTCGACCCCGGACGATGCGATCGCACTGATCGGCGAGACCTACGGGAGCGACGTGGAGACGATCGTGGTGCCCGTCGGCCGGCTGGACCCCGAGTTCCTCCGCCTGCGCTCCGGGATCGCCGGGGAGTTCGTGCAGAAGTCCGTGTCGTACGGCAAGCGGCTGGTGATCCTCGGCGACGTCAGCGGACCGGTGGCGGAGTCGAGCGCGCTGCAGGCCTTCGTCGTCGAGTCGAACCGCGGCGACCACCTCTGGTTCGCGGCCGACCTCGAGGCGCTCGACGCCCGCCTCCGCAGCTCCGGCACTGCGACCGAGCCCGGCGCCGACGGCGGAGTGGAGCCGACGCCCGGCCCCGCCCGCTGATGCCCCTGCTCCAGCCCGGCCCCGACGGCGCTCCGCCGGAGATCGACGGTCCGGTCCGCCTCCTCCTGCTCGCCGACACGCACCTCCCGAAGCGGGCGAAGGCCCTCCCGGACGAGGTGTGGCGCGCGGTCGACGAGGCCGACCTGGTCGTGCACGCGGGCGACTGGGTCGACGAGGCGACGCTGGACGCGCTGGAGGAGCGGGCGGCGCTCCTGCTGGCAGTGTGGGGCAACAACGATCCGGAGCCGCTGCGCGCCCGCCTGCCCGAGGTCGCGCGCGCCCGCATCGCCGGCCTCGACGTCCGCGTGGTCCATGAGACCGGAGCGGCGACCGGCCGCGAGATCCGCGCCGACGCCGCCCATCCGGGGGCGGACGTGCTCGTCTTCGGGCACAGCCACATCCCCTGGGACACCGTCTCTCCGGCGGGTCTCCGCCTGCTCAACCCGGGCTCCCCGACGGATCGGCGGCGCCGGCCGGCCTGCACCTTCCTGACCGCCACGGCGGACGACGGCGCCCTGCGGGACGTGCACCTGAACGCCCTGCCAGTGAAGGCGCGAACGGTTCCCGGCCGCGGCGCAAGGGGGTCACAGAGCATTTAGGTCGGCCTAAGCTCACCTGGATGAGCAGCTCACACGACCACCCCGACTCCGCGCACCTGCGCCCGGAGGGTCTCGACGACGCCACCGTGGCGGCGCTCGGGAAGCTCTCGGAGGCGCTCGAGACCGTCGAGCACGCCCGCGGTCTGCTCTACGGCTTCCACCGGCTCACCGGCGCGGCCGACCTCGCTCTGGGCGAGGCCGTCGACGCGCTGCGCGAGGCAGGCCACGCCGCGACCGCCGAGCGGATCGAGGCCGAGCTCGTCGGCCGCAACGTCATCGAGGGGCGCTGGACCTTCCAGATCGTCGAGGACTACGACGCCACCTACTACGCCGCGTTCCGGGAGCAGGAGCGCGCCGCGCGCGACGAGCTCGCCGGCGGACGCCGCCACCTCTTCGAGTCCGAGATGAAGGAGGACCGCCGCTCCGGCGGCCGCCGCCACCACGAGTCGCGCCCGGAGGCGGGCTCGTGAACGCCGTCATCCGGATGCACGCCTCGTCGCTGCGGGTCAAGGCGGTCACGCCGGGCCGCGGCGGACGCGGCACTCCCCCCGAGCCCGAGGCGACCATGCGGCGCACCACGCTCAGCATCGACGGCCGCCGCTTCCTCCTCGCCGTCTCCTTCGACACCGAGGAGCTCGAGAAGCGCCTGGTCGAGGCCGTGCGCAACCGCGGCGACATGGTGAGCTTCACGGTCGCCGGCGAGCGCGAGGTCTGCGTGCTGGTCTCGCCCGGCGTCGCGGTCATCCTCGAGCACGAGGACGTTCCGGTCGAAGATCCGGACGTGGAGGACGCGCCGATCCTGTACGACGACGTCGAGTACCTGACCTGATCCGTCCGGGTCGTTCCGGTCCGCGACACCCGGCGCGGCCTCTCAGCCCGGGTCGTCCGTCCGCTCAGACCGCTCCGGTGCTCGCCCAGAGGTGGAACGCCGCGTGCGCCCGGTGCGGCCGCCACGCCTGCGACGCCGCCTCCGCCTCCGCCGTGCTCACCCGGCCGAGCGCCTTCCGCAGCACCAGGTCGCCGGCGGGGAACGCGTCCGGATCGCCGAGGAAGCGGAGCGCGAGGTAGTCGGCCGTCCACGGCCCGATGCCCGGGATCGCGAGGAGCGCGCGCCGCTGCTCCGGCAGGTCGCCCGCGCGGTCGAGCACGGGCCCGGCGGCGAAGGCCTCGGCGACGGCGCGCACCGTCCGCGCTCGGGCGTTGGTGATCCCGATCGCCGAGCGCAGCGCCTCGAACTCCGGAGCGAGCAGGGCGGCGGGTGCCGGGAACGCCAGCAGACCGCGCTCGCCCGGGGAGCCGAAGGCCGTGGCTGTCCGCCCGCCGAAGGTCCGGGCCGCGGCGACCGACACCTGCTGGCCGAGGACCGCCATGACCGCCGCCTCGAACGCCTCCGGGTACTGCGTCGCCCGCAGCCCCGGACGGGCTGCGACGGAGCGGGCGAGCAGCGGGTCCCGCGAGAGCTCGGCGCCGATCGCCACCACGTCGGAGTCGAGGTCGAACCAGGCGCGGACGACCGCCGCCGCCGCCGTCAGCACGTCCGGCTCCGCCTCCACCCGCAGCCCGGTCTCCGTCACCTCGAGCGCGATCGGCCGCGGCGCCCCGGCGAGGGTGAGCAGGCGCTCCAGCCGCCGGCCGTCGGCCGAGACCCGCTCCACTCCGGGGAGGGCGTGGTTGCGGAGGAGGCTCGCGGCGCCGGCGGAGTCGAAGGGCCCGAGGGCCGGCAGATCGAGGGAGGACGTCTCGTTCAGGGGAACAGCACCGTCTTGCCGCGCGCGCGGCCCGACTCGACGAGGGCGAGCGCGGCGGCCGCCTCGGTCAGCGCGAAGGAGGGCCCGAGCACGACCTCGAGCTCCCCGCGACCGGCGCGCTCGAGCAGGCCCGCCCGGGCGGCGTCGCGGAGTGCGGTTCCGGGATCCGCTCCCGGTCCGCCGCCGAGCATCAGGATCCCGCCGAGGCGGGCCGCGTGCTCGAAGCCGGCGACGGTGGCGATGCGCGAGCGGTCGGCGACGAGCGCCACGGAGGCGTCCAGCGCCTCATCGGTGCCCGCCGTGTCCAGCGCGACGTCGACGCCGCCGGGAGCGACGGCACGCACGCGCTCCTCCAGCCCGACGCCGTAGCGGAGCGGCTCCGCGCCGAAGCGGCGGACGACCTCCTCGCCGCGCTCGCTCGTGGTGCCCAGCACCCGCGCTCCGCGGGCGACCGCGAGCTGCACGGCGAGCGAGCCGACTGCTCCGCTCGCCCCGTGCACCAGGACGGTGTCCCCAGAGGAGACGCGGGTGGCCTCGACGAGGTGCTCGGCGGTCGTCCCGGCCAGCAGCAGGCCCGAGGCCGCCGCCCAGCCGAGTCCGGCGGGCTTGGGCAGGACCGCGCTCGCGGGCGCGACCAGCTCGGCGGAGTAGCCGCCGGAGACCCGGAACGCCACGACCTCGTCGCCGACGCGGATCGGGCCGAGCAGTCCCTCGGCTCCCTCGCCGACCGCGGTCACGACTCCGGCGATCTCGCTGCCCGGCCGGACCGGCACCCGCCCGCGCCCGAACATCCCGCGCAGGAGCTTCGCGTCGGCCGGGTTCACGCCCGCGGCGCGCACCGCGATCCGCACCCCGCTGGGGCCCGGCTCCCCCGGATCGACCTCAACGGCGCGCAGCGCCTCCGGCCCGTCGAATCCCTCGGCCTGCATCGCGACGACCATGAGCCCGCCTCCCGTTCCCGGGCGCCCGCGCGCCCGAGCGCGACGCTAGCAGCAGCACCCGGCCCCGGACCCCCTGCGGAGAGCGCGGCCTCCGGCCGAGAACGCGCGTTCTGGTACCGCCTACCATGGAGGGATGTCCCCGATCCTCGACGAGCGCCCTCCCCGCGAGGCGATCCTCGCGGCCGCCGACCGGCTCTACTACGAGCGCGGCATCCAGTCCGTCGGGATGGACGAGCTCCGCACGGCCGCGGGCGTCTCGCTGAAGCGCCTCTACTCGGAGTTCCCGAGCAAGGAGTCGGTGGTCGTCGCCGTGCTGCACGGCCGGCACGAGCAGTGGACCCTCGGCGTGACCACCCGGGTCGCCGCGGCGGACGGACCCCGCGGCAAGCTGCTCGCGATCTACGACTTCCTGTTCGACTGGTTCTCCGAGGACTCGTTCCGCGGCTGCGGCTTCATCAACGCCTTCGGAGAGCTCGGCTCGTCGAACCCGATGGTCGCCGAGATGGCGCGCGACCACAAGGAGTCGTTCCAGCGCTTCCTCGCGACCCTCGCGGGGGAGGCGGGAGGCGGCGCCGAGCTCGCCGCGCAGCTCGCGATCCTCGCCGAGGGCGCTCAGACCACCGCGGCCATCGCCGGAACCCCCGAAGCCGCCCTGCACGCGCGCCGCGCCGCCGAGATCCTCATCGACGCGGAGACGCGCCCCGTCTGAGGCGCCTCGCGAAGGGGGCTAGGCCTCGCCGCCCCCGGGCGGGCCGATCACCAGCAGCGCCGCGAAGACCACGGCGACCAGGGCCAGCACCAGCGCTCCGGCGAGCACGGGCCGCGCGAGCGCCCAGCGGAGGAGCCGGCTCGTCACGCGCCGGTCGCGCGGGTCGTCGGTGGCGTGCGTCCGCCAGGGCCCCTCCAGCAGACCGCGGCGCTCGAAGCCGCGCTCCAGCGGGACCGTCGCGTAGGGCACGACCGCACTGACGACGGCGAGCGCCGTCGCGCCCGCCGACCACCGCTGGTTGACCGCGAGCACCAGGGCCGCGGCTCCGTAGGCGAGGAACGCGAACCCGTGGATCGGCCCGGCGACGCTCACCGGCCAGTCGCCGGCTCCAGCCGCGTACTTCAGCAGCATCCCGACGATCAGGAGCGTCCAGGTCACCGCCTCGACGATCGACAACAGGCGGAAGAGGCGGCGCGGGCTCATGGAACGGCTCCGTTCGGTCCGCGGCGACGCGGCTCGGGGTCGGTCGAGGGTCGCCGGGAGCCTACGGGAGCGCGGTCGCGAAGAAGCTGAGCGGCGCGTGAGCCGGCGGGCCTCAGCCCAGCGCGCCGATGAGCGAGAGGGCCGACACCGCTCCGACCAGGCCTGCGACGACGAGCGCGAGCGTGCCGGTCACTCCGCTGCGGGGGGCGGACGCCGCGGGGCCGCCGGCCAGGCGCACCCAGAGACGGCGCGCCACGTCCTCGGCGGAGGGGCGGTCGGCGGGGTCGAGAGCGGTCATCGCGGTGAGGAGCTCGCGCCACTCCGCCGGGACCGACTCGGGGACGACGGGCGCGTGGTGGAGGCGCTGGATCGAGATCTCGAGCGTCGTGCCGGTGTAGGCCCTGCGGCCCGAGACGGCCTCGAGCAGGACCAGCCCGAGCGAGTAGACGTCGGAGGCCGGTCCGACCGGGCCGGAGCCGAGGCTCTCGGGACTGAGGTACGCGGCAGTGCCGACCAGCACGTCGGAGCGGGTCAGCCGGGCGTCGTCGACCGAGCGGGCGATCCCGAAGTCGCTGAGCTTGGCCTCGTGCGCGGAGAAGCCGGATGCGGTGGCGCGCGAGCGGACGAGGACGTTCTCGGGCTTCACGTCGCGGTGCAGGACGCCCTGCGCGTGCAGGTGCGCGAGAGCATCAGCCACCTGGGCGCCGACCTCCGCGATGAGCTGCTGGTCGCCGGAGCCGAACCAGTCGGCCGCCGGGTCGCTGCGGTCGAAGTACTCGAGGACGAGGAACGCGAGGTCGCCTTCCTCGC
Organism: Rathayibacter sp. AY1B6; assembly: GCF_002932755.1. Classification (NCBI taxonomy): domain Bacteria; kingdom Bacillati; phylum Actinomycetota; class Actinomycetes; order Micrococcales; family Microbacteriaceae; genus Rathayibacter; species Rathayibacter sp. AY1B6. Next base: position 18,825 of record NZ_PSWL01000012.1, on the reverse strand, counting down.
CGGGGATCTCGCCCTGGTCGAGGACGTCCACCACTGAGGCGTGGCGCGAGTCGATCAGGAAGCGGACCTCGCGCTCGCGGCGCGCCCGCTCGTTGGGGGTGTCCGGCACGTCGCGGTGGACCTTGACAGCGACCTGGCGGGCGAGGCGGAGGTCGCGGGCGCGGTAGACGACGGCGCTGCCGCCCTCCCCCACCCGCTCGAGCACGAGGTAGCGAGCGGCCAGAGTGGAGCCGACCAGCGGGTCCACGGCGTCGGCGGGGAGCGGCTGCAGGCGGTCGAGTTCGTCCAGCACGGTGAGCTCCCTTCGCGAATGAGTCTCTAGCTCGTCTAACTAGTAGTCCCTTCGTAGTGGTCGGGCGCCCTTCCGAGCAAGCACCCCGGGGGAGGTTGGCTTGACTAGATGTTCTTGCTACGAGACTGTCTAGACTGTTCGGCATGGACGAGGTCACGCTGAAGCGACCCGGGGCCTTCTGGTTCTCGGGTGAGGCGACCGAGCCCGGAGCGGTGGAGGTCCTCGCCGCGATGCGCGCCTTCCGCACGGCGGAGGCCGCGATGCGCCGCCGGACCCGCGGATCCATGGGCATGGGCGAGAACGACCTGCTGGCCGTGCAGTTCCTCATGCGCCGGCAGCAGAAGGGCGTGCACGTCAGCCCGAAGGACCTGGCCTCCTACCTCGGCATCTCCTCCGCCTCGACGACCGTGCTCATCGACCGCCTGGTCAAGAGCGGGCACGTCCTCCGCGAGCCGCACCCGAGCGACCGCCGCGCCATCCGCATCGTCGCCACCCCCACCTCCCACCGCGAGGTGCGCGAGACGCTCGACGAGATGCACCGCCGCATGCTCGAGGCCGCCGAGACGCTCAGCCCCTCCGAGGCCGGGACCGTCGTCCGCTTCCTGCAGACGATGCGCGACATCGTCGAGCGCCCGGCCGACTCCGAGACGGCCGACGCCGCTCAGGAGCTCGCGGGCGAGCCGATCGGCGAGTACGCCGACGGCGTGCTGGAGCAGCGCCGCGCCTGACCGGCGTCGGCCGTGCGTCCCCGGGAGTTCACTCCGAGGGTCTTCTGCCGCGCCCCGGATCCGACGGAGAATCGAGGCGTCCAGCGTCGATGGACAGAAAACGCAGTCCGCGACGTAAGTAGCTAGCTCAACTAGTAGGAAGTCTTTCTAGCGATATAGAGTGACGGACGTCAGCCACTCGCACGTCAGATCGGAGCACACCATGGGCAACATCCTGTACGGCACTCCCCCCGCAGCCATCGAGGTCGAGGACCGCGCCCTCGCCCACCTCCAAATCGTCATCATCAACAAGTTCCGTCGCGACGAGCGCTTCCTGCTCACCCTCGATGCGAGCCCCCAGGCCGGCACCGGCCGCCGCGGCGTGTGGATGCACCCGACCATCCCGATCCAGTTCGAGTTCAAGGGCAGCCGCCAGCCCACGATCAACCCGGAGTGGGTCGAGGCCCTCATGGAGCGCGCCAACAGCGGCGCCGGCCTCCGCATCGTGCCCGAGCCGACGAGCAACGCCGCCGTCCCGCTGCGCCGCGCCGAGCCCGCCGCCTGATCCGCCGCGCCGGAGCCGCCCCGATCACGTTCCGCCGCTGCACCGCCGACACGACCCGCCTCCCCGCTGGGGGGCGGGTTCCGTCGTCTCCGGGCCTGAGAACTCCGGGAGCGCGCGTGCAAGTGGTTGACATTCCGCGCCACGGTCAGGGTCGCAGTCCTACACTGCTCGTGCGGCACGGGGTCGTTCCGGCGGGCTCGTCCCTGCTGTCGCACGCATGACCGGCCGCCGGCCGCTCGGGCCCCCCTCTCGAGCGACCGGCGGACGGCTGCGCGGCGCACCCGAAGCGCCGTCCGCGAGGTCCGCCGGAACCAGGAGCGGCCAGATGACCCACGGCACGAACAGCCTCACCACCACCGTCGACGAGGTGCGCCCGGGCGACCTCTTCTGCGCCGTCGTCTCCCACGAGACCGAGCAGTGGCGCGTCGTCGCCGTCCTCGGCATCCGCGTCCTCGCCGAGCGGGTCTCCGGAGGAGACCGCCGCAGCTTCACCCTCCACTTCGTGCGCCACCAGCTGTCGCCGGACGTGCTCATCGCGAGGGGCGCCGCAGCGACGGCCTCTCCGGACTCCCGCCGCTAGAGCGCCGCCGTCGCCACAGCGGGCCGCACCAGCCGGGCGAAGAGGCGGTCGAACACGACCCGTCGATCGAACTGCAGGGCGTACTCCCGAGCGGCCGCCGCGCGGCGTGCGCGGTCGTCGGCGCTGAGCTCGAGGACGGCGTGGTCGAGGAGCGCGGCGATCGTGTCCGGGCTGTCGACCGGGGTCACGAAGGCGTGCTCGCCGATCGCCTCGCCGATGCCGCCGGTCAGCGTGGTGATGATCGGCCCGCCACCGGCGAGCATCTTCTCGGCCAGCGCGATGCCGAAGGTCTCGACGAACTCGGGCCGCGGCTTGCTGGGCAGCACGAACGCCGCGCACCCCGCCATCAGGTAGGGCTTCTCCGCGTCGCCGACGTCGTCGAGGAAGCGGATGCGGTGCGCCAGCGGCGAGGCGGCCGCGATGCGGCGCAGCTCCGCCTCCTGCGGACCGCGACCCGCGATGACGAGCTCGTGGCGCTCGTGGACGGCACTGCGCTCGTAGCCGGTGATGAGGTCCTCCACGCCCTTCGCCTCGGTCAGCCGGGAGAGGAAGAGGACGTACCCGTCGGTCCGGAGTCCGCGCGCCCGCACGACCTCCTCGACGACGCCGGGATCGAGATCGAGGTAGGCGTCCGCGTCGATCGCCGGGTAGGAGACGGCGATGCGCTCCCGGCACTGCGGGGCGAAGCGGGTTCCGTGGGCCGCGTCGACGCGCTCCGCCTCCTCGATGATCAGGTCGCGCGTGTACTCCGAGACGGCGACGCAGTGGTCCTGCAAGAGGTAGGAGGAGAGGATGTGCGCGGCGGCGCCCAGGCGGCCCTCCTCCACCGCTCGACGGACCACGTTGGTGACGTCGGAGCCGACGGCCTCCGCGATCGTCGTGACGTCGACCGGGAGGCCGGTGCTCCACGCGGCACGGAGGGCGTCGGCCACGACGAGCGTGTGCGGGCTCAGGTAGAGCGAGAGGCACACGGTCGGGACGCCGTCCGTGAAGAGCTCGATCAGGCGCCCGGTCATCCCGGCCAGCCAGCGGCCGTCCGGGACCTTGTAGTCGCCCACGGGCTCCGGACGCTCCACCACGATGCCGTCGCTGTAGGGCAGCACGGCGTCGAGCGGCTTGAGCGGGAGGCCGGCGGCCTCGAGCCGGTCGATGGGCCAGGTGACGATGCGGACCTCGTCGAACCCGCGCTCCCGGGCGGTCTCGGCGAGGTTGCGCGCCTCGACGGAGTGCCCGCAGATCACCGGATCGGCGCGGACGACGATGACGAGTCTGTTCTGCACGGTGCTCGCGTGCGTGCTCTGGTCCATGGGTCTCCTTCAGGGGTCGTCGGTCGGGTGCGGCGGCGGAGGCCGGACGCGGAGGTGGTCGCGGAGGTGGTGGTCGCGGGCCGTCAGGGCCGGCGGGCCGGCCACGAGGGCGGGCGGTGCTCGGGCAGGCTCCCCCAGTCGGAGGGCTCCGGGCCGAGGTGCAGGAGCAGCTCGCCGCCGCGGTGGAGGGCGGCCGCGGTCAGGACGCTCGCCGTCAGGGGCGCCCCGTCGAACTCGGCCGACTGCACGTACTGGACCGGCCCGCCCGGCCCGGGTTCGACGAAGCCGGTGGTCCGGATCTCGAGGTCCGCCCCTCCGATCGCCACCGAGGCGCGCGCGAAGCTCGGCGCGTTGATCAGCACCAGGCCCTGCCCGGCGACGGGGAACAGCCCGAGGCTCGCCCACACGTACCAGGAGCTGAGGCCCCCGGAGTCGTCGTTCCCGGGCAGGCCGCCCCGGCCCGGTCCGAACCGCTGGTGCAGCACGCCGTGCACGATCTCGGCGGTCCGGTCGGGCCGGCCCGCGTAGTGGTACGCCCACGGCGAGTCCATGTCGGGCTCGTTGTTGAGCCCCTCGAAGCGTCCGAGCTCGGCTCCCGCGAGCATCTCGCTCCGCTCGGGGCGCAGCCCGGGCTGGACGACCGGCTCGGCGCCGAAGCCGAAGAACTCGTCCAGCTGGGTGACGAAGCCCTCGTCTCCTCCGCTCAGGGCGATGCGCCCGGCCATGTCGTGCAGCAGGCGGAAGGAGTAGTTGTGCCGGGTTCCCTCGTAGTACGTCGAGTCCTTGAGCAGGCCGGAGCGCAGGTCGAACGCGTTCACCCACTGCGCGGCGCGCTCCTCCAGCTGCTCCGCGAGCTCCAGGTCGCCGACATGGCGGGCCACGACGGCGGTGCACCAGTAGCCGTGAGCCAGGTCGAGCGTGTGGCTGATCGGATGCGCCTCCCCCGCGGCGAGGAACTCCTCCCCGTACATCCGCTTGAGGTCCTCGCTCATGTGCACGAGAGCGGCGTCCCAGTCGATCCCGGGCAGCCCCAGCCGGCAGAGGTCGGCGAGGAAGGTGTGCGCGAGGGCGCTGCCCTGGCGCGAGAAGCGGTCGCTGCCCTTGGCCATCCGGTAGCCGATCGGGAAGTTGCCCTCCTCCTCGCAGATGGTCAGGAGCGCCGCCGCGATCTCGATCGCGCGGTCGGGAAGGAGCAGCGTGAGCAGAGGGAGCTGGGTGCGGTAGATGTCCCACATCGTGCTGATGTCGAAGACGAAGGGCCCGTCCGTCGGCCAGAAGGGGCTCTCGGAGGGCGCGAGGCACGGCTTGATGAGCGAGTGGTAGAGCGCGGTCGAGAAGACCGTCTCGCGCTCCGCGGACGGCGTGTCGACCGCGATCGTCCGCAGGCGCTTCCGCCACGTCTTGCGGGTGCGATCGCGGCGCTGGTCGAATCCGGAGCCCGCGGGAGGCACGTCGCGGTGCAGGTTCTCGCGGGCGCGATCGGTGCCGCGCAGCGAGAAGCCCATCCGGAGCTCGACGGTCTGCCCTGCCGTACTGGGTCCCGCCCACATCAGCCCGAAGGGGCGCAGCGTGGTGGGACGGATGTGGTCGAAGTCGAGCCTGGTCCCGCCCGGCATCAGCCGGCGGTCGTACCAGAGCATCTGCCGCCACTGCAGGGCGTCGCACTCCAGGTGCACCGCGAGCGGCGCCCCCTCCATCACGACCTCGCCGGCCGCGACTCCGGGCGAGATCGAGTGCAGCTGCGCGCGCAGCGGCACCGTCGCTCCGCTCGGGATCGCCAGACCCCCGAGAGAGAGGTCGACCACCACGCGGGCGCTGCGATGCTCCGGGAAGGTGTAGCGGTGCACGACGGAGGCGGGCCCGACGGTGAGCTCGGCCCGCACGCCGGAGGAGAGGGTCGCGGCGTAGTAGCCGGGCTCCGCCACCTCGTCCTCGAGAGCCCAGCTGCGGCCGAGCTCGTCGAGCGGCTCGAGCATCGGCGTGACCCGCAGGTAGTTGTAGTACTTGCGGATCGCGCCGGTGCCGGACTGCTGGAAGTGGGTGAAGCCGCTCGCCTCGAGACCGTCGTGGAGCGTCGGCGGGACGCCCTCGAGCGCCAGGTCGTAGCGGCCGTACCCGGTCGGGTAGGCGCCCGAGTACGAGCACGCGGACACCATGCCGAGGGGGTACGTGGCACCGGGGTGCGTGTTGCCGATCTGCGGCTTCGGCGACCACCACGTCGCCGCGAGCCCGGTCGGCTCCGGGAGCGCGGTCGCCTCCGTCCCCAGGAACGGGTCCACCCGCTCGATCATCCGCTCGCCGCCATGCCGTGACGCTAGGCACGGCGGGGAGACGAGGGGTGTCGGCCGGGTGTCCGGCGGACGACGGAGCGGCGACGGATGAGCGCCGACGGGCTAGGGGATCAGGCGCTCTGCGCGGTAGCGGTCGAAGAGCGCCGTGAACGAGTCGACGGTGCGGTGGAACGCCGTGAAGCCCGCCAGGCGCGACTTGCCGATGTCGGTGACGACCTCGAGGTTCCGGCCGAGGTCGGCGTCGGTGTGCCACCAGGAGGCGACCCGGGAGAGGTCCGGCTCGATCAGCCCGTGCTCGTCGACGAGGCGCCGCCAGACGGGCTCGGCACCGGCCATCTGCTGCTCGAGCGGCTGCGGCTCCTCCCCCGGGCCGACCGGCTCGACGCCGAAGTGCTCCGCGATCCGGGTCCACATCCAGCGCCAGCGGAAGACGTCGCCGTTGACCACGTTGAAGGCCTGGTCGCGGCCCGCCTCCGACGTCGACGCCCAGAGCATCTGCTCGGCGAGGATCGTCGCGTCGGTCATGTCGGTGAGTCCGTTCCACTGCGTGAGCGAGCCGGGGAAGACGAACGGGGTGCCCTCGGCACGGTGGATCGACGCCGCGACCGCGAGGGTCAGACCCATGTTCATCGCGTTGCCGACGGCGTGCCCGATGACCGTGTGCGAGCGGTGCACCGACCAGGTGAACCCGGCGCGCTCGGCTGCGGCGAAGAGCTCGTCCTCCTGCGCGTAGTAGAAGTTCGGGGCGTCCAGGCGCTCCTCCTCCTCGTGGAACGGGGTGTCGGGCATCGCGCCCTGTCCGTACGCCTCGAACGGGCCGAGGTAGTGCTTGAGGCCGGTGACCAGCGCGACGTGCTCGACGGGAGCGTGCGCGAGCGCGGCGAGGAGGTCGCGGACCATGCCGCCGTTGACCGCGATGTTCTCCTCCTCCGTCGCCTGGCGCGACCAGGCGGTGAAGAAGACGTGCGTGGGGCGCTGGTCGGCGAGCACGCGGGCCAGGTCCTCGGCGGAGCGCAGGTCGGCGGCGAGCGGAGTGACGCCGGGGCGCGCGTCGATCGGGCGGCGCGAGAGGGCGGTCACCGGCCACCCCTGCTCGGTGAGCAGGTCGACGAGGGCGGAGCCGCCGATGCCGGTCGCGCCGACGACGAGGGCGCTGCGGGAGTCGGACGGGGGGACGGGAGTGGTGGAGGACATCCCCTGGTCCAACAGATCAGGGCGCGGGGCATTCCCCGATCCGGGCGTCACGGAGGGACACCGGAGGTCACGGAGGGACACCGGGCGTCACGGAGGGACACCGGGCGTCACGGCCGGTCACCGGCGGACCGCGGACCGGGCTCCTCCCCTATCGTCGAGCACGAGCCGCCCGGGGTGGGCGCAGCGGAACAGGAGCCGACGATGACCGCGACCGATCTGCGGGCCGTGCCCGAGGTGGACTACGAGGAGCTGGCGGGGCGGTTCCGGCCGCTGTTCGCCGAGATCGCGGCGGGAGCGGCGGCGCGGGAGAGCGCGCGCGAGCTGCCGGTCGCGCAGATCCGAGCGCTGGCGGAGGCAGGGTTCGGTGCGGTGCGCGTGCCGCTGGAGTCCGGCGGGGCCGGCGCGAGCCTCCCCCAGCTGTTCCGCCTGCTGACGGAGCTGGCGGCCGCCGACTCCAACCTCCCGCAGGCGCTCCGCGGCCACTTCGCCCTGGTCGAGGACCGGCTGCTCGCGACAGACGGGACCCGCGAGCGCTGGCTCCGCCGCTTCGCCGACGGCGAGCTCGGCGGCAACGCCTGGACCGAGATCGGCACGGTCTCGATCGGCGACGTGCTGACGAAGGTCGCTCCGGTCGAGGGCGACCCGACGCGGTTCACCGTGACCGGCACGAAGTACTACTCCACCGGCAGCGTGTTCGCCGACTGGATCGACACCTTCGCCCAGCGCACCGACACCGGCCAGAAGGTGATCGCGATCGTCGACGCGCGCCAGGCGGGCGTCGAGCACGCCGACGACTGGGACGGCTTCGGCCAGCGCACCACCGGCTCGGGGACGAGCACCTTCACGGAGGCGGTGGTCGCGGCCGAGGACGTGATCGACTTCGAGACCCGGTTCCGCTATCAGACCGCGTTCTACCAGGCGGTGCTGCTGGCCGTGCTGGCGGGCTCGATCGCGGGGGCCGAGCGCGAGATCGCGGCCGAGGTGCGGGCGCGGACCCGGATCTTCTCGCACGGGAACGCCGAGTCGTTCGCGGCGGATCCGCAGATCCTGCAGGTGGTGGGGCAGGTCTCGGCCGCCGCCTACGCGGGAGCGGCGATCGTGGAGCGCGCGGCGGTCGCGCTGCAGCGGGCTCACGACGCGGCCCTCGACGGCGACCCGCTCGAGGACGAGAGGCAGAACGACCTCGCCGAGCTCGAGACGGCGCAGGCCCAGATCGTGCTGACGCAGCTGGCCACCCGGGCGACCTCCGACCTCTTCGACGCGCTCGGCGCCTCCGGGGTGAGCACCCGCAAGAACCTCGACCGGCACTGGCGCAACGCCCGTACCGCTGCGAGCCACAACCCGTGGGTGTTCAAGGCGCGGATCGTCGGCGACCACGCGGTCAACGGCACTGTGCCGCCGCGGGTCTGGGCGATCGGCGCGGGGCCGAAGCGGTAGTCCTCGGCGCCGGCCCGGGGGCGGTGGACAGCCGGCGAGAGCGGAGGAGAGGATCGAGGGGCGGCGACGCGGCCGCCGGGACGAGGGGGCTCGCGATGATCCGGACGTCGACCACGAGAGGCGCGGGCGCGCTCCTCGCCTGCACGGCGGGCCTGCTCGCGCTGAGCGGCTGCACGGGGAGCGGCGGCGAGGGGACGGCCCCGACGACCGCTCCACCGCTGGTCTCGAGCGCGCCGACGACGAGCAGTGCCGTGCCGACCGCGAGCGCCGGCAGCGCGACTCCGCTGCCCACCGCGACCCCGGCCACCGCCCTGCTCCCCTGCGAGGACCTGCTCACCGCTGAGGAGGAGTCGTCGCTCGCCGAGGACGGTCTCGCCCTCGCGCCCGAGGCGACGGCGTACGACGTCGACTACCCCGTCGTGCAGGAGATCGCCGAGGACGGGGTGCTCTGCCGGTGGACCGGCCAGGGCGACGTCTCGGTCGTGGTCGGGCAGCTGGCGGTCCCCGACGCGGAGTGGCCGGAGCGGAGCGACGCGCTCCTCGCCGACGGGTTCACCGCCGACGACGCCGCGGTTCCCGGCTATCTCGACGGACCCGACGGGCCGGACGAGAGCTACCCCGGCCGCGGCGTCCTCCACCGCGACGGCGTCCTCTACTACGCGAGCTACTCCGGGATCATCGGCTCGATCGTGCCGCTCGCCGGCTGAGACGGCGCATCGACCACCCAGGGCGGGCGCCCGTGGTCGGCGCCGCTCCCCGTGGTCAGCTGCTCGCCGTGGTGGTCGAACGACAGCGGGACTCCCGCCTCGGCGCACTCGCGGCCGATCAGGTCCATGGTGTTCCAGAAGTACTCGCTCGCTCGTCGATCCCCGGAGATCGCGGAGAACGGATTCGTGGTGGCGAGACGAGCAGCGTCGGACGCGATCGAGTTCGAGGAGCGTTCGTCGAAGCCCTCGAGGGCTTCGCGGAACGGTGGACGCAGAACGGGATCGAGTTCCGGCGCGTCGTCGTTCCACGTGCGCTCGAGCGGGACGCAGGGAGCGGCCTCCTGCACGCCTCCCGGCTCCCCGCACCCGGTCAGGAGGAGCGTGGCCGCCAGCAGGGCCGGCACAGCTGTGGTGCGTCTCACGGGTCTCCTGTCGGTCGAGGGCCCGTCCCGGTCCGCTCCCGGTGCACCGGTTCCTCCGGAACGGACCGAAGGACCGTATCCGGTCCGAGCTCGCCGACCGGCGCCGCGGCGCGGTCCGGCTCCGACAGGCGCGTCCGGCGTGCTGCCCGGCGGGTTCCCCTCCGGGGTCGGGCGGGGCCCGCGGCAGGGGGTAGCGTCGACAGGTGCGATTCCCCTGGCGTTCCCGAGACAGCGAGCGGCTGCCGCGGGACGTGCTCGTACTGGGGGTCGTCGCCTTCTTCGTGATGCTCGGGTTCGGCGTGGTCGTGCCGGTGCTGCCGACCTACGTGCGCAGCTTCGGCGTCGACTACACCGCCGTCGGCGCGGTCGTCTCGGCGTTCGCGCTGATGCGGCTGGTCGCGAATCCGTTCGTGGGGCCGCTGGTCGACCGGTTCGGCGAGCGGGTCGTGCTCGCCGTCGGCATCGGGATCGTCGCGCTCTCCTCGGCGCTCGTCGGCTTCGCCTCCGACTACCCGCACCTCCTGCTGCTGCGCGGAGTCGGCGGCATCGGCTCCGCGATGTTCTCCGTCGCCGCGATGACGCTCCTCCTGCGCACCGCGAGCCCGGAGCGGCGCGGGCGCTCGATCGGCTTCTACCAGGGCGGCTTCCTGCTCGGCGGCATGGCGGGGCCCGCGGTGGGCGGCGTGCTCACGGCGATCTCGCTCACGGCCCCCTTCTTCTTCTACGCCGGCACGCTCGCGATCGCGGGGCTCGTCGGGCTGATCCTGCTGCAGCGGCCGGAGCGCGACGCGGCGCCGTCCGCCGCGGTGCGGACGAAGCCGCTGCGCGACGTGGCCCGCGACCGCCGCTACCAGAGCGCAGTGCTGGCGAACTTCGCCCTCGGCTGGTCGGCGATGGGCGTCCGCGCGACGCTGGTCCCCGTGCTGGTCGTCGAGGGCCTGGGCGGGCAGCCCGCCTGGACGGGCATCGCCTTCGCGATCGCCGCGGTGGTGCAGACGATCGCGCTCGCTCCGGCCGGCCGCTTCGTCGACACCGTCGGTCGGCGCCCGGCGCTGATCGGCGGTTTCTCCGTCGCGGCGGTGGCGATGCTGGCGATGCCCTTCGTCTCGGAGCTGTGGCTGCTCGTCGTGCTGCTCTGCGTCTACGGAGCGGCGGCCGCCTTCATGGGCACGGCCCCGGGCGCGCTGGTCGGGGACGCGGCGGGCGAGCGCGGCGGCAAGCCGGTCTCGGTGTTCCAGGCCGCGTCCGACCTGGGCGGCGTGATCGGGCCGCTGCTCGCGGGCGCTCTCGCCGACGCCGCGTCGCCGACCGCCGCCTTCGCCTCCGCCTTCGTGCTGCTCGCGGCGAGCGCGCTGCTCGGCCTGCGGATCCCGCGCTCGCGGATCGCCTAGCTGTTCCGACCGCGGGCGTCGACGGGCCAGACGGCGCCGCCGCCGTCGCGCAGGAGGACGTGGTACTCGTCGGCCAGGTTCACCGCGACGCAGACGTGATTCGGCGCGATCCGGACGCGCGTCCCGAGCGGAAGGTCGACCCCGGTGATCGTCGCGTGGTGCTCCGAGAGCACCGGGATGCGCGCCTCCGGGTGCTCCGGCAGGCGGCCGAAACCGCTCGAGGCCGCGCCGCGATCGGAGGAGAGCACCTTGCTGCCGGCGTCGGCGATCAGGTGGTCGCCGCGGCGGGACACGATCGTGGCGAGGACGGTGACGGCGATGTCCTCGGCCGCCATCGTGCCGATCTCCCACTGCTGGGCGTCGCCGAGGGCCGAGACTCCGGGGCGCAGCTCCGTGAGCACCGAGGAGTCGGCGAACGCGGCCGAGGGGGTCGACCCTCCGCTGACGACGCGGGCGTCGACTCCGGACGCCGCGAGCGACGCGACCGCCTCGGCGAGCGCGCGGGCTTCGTCGCGGGCGGCCGCCGCTCCGTTGCCCGCCGCGTAGCTGTGGCCGGGGAAGGTGAAGACGCCGGCGACGTCGAGTCCGGCCGAGACGGCGGCCGCGGCGATCAGGCCGGCTTCGGCGGGGAGCACGCCGCTGCGGTGGTGGCCGGAGTCGATCTCGACGACGACCTCGAGCCCCTCGCGCTCGGGCAGGTCCGCGGCCAGGCGCTCGGCCGACTCCGCCGAGTCGACGCCGACCCGCACTCGAGCGCTCGCGAGGACGCGGCGGAGGCGGCCGGCGCGCTCGGCGTCGAGCCAGAGCGGGTAGGCGATGAAGAGGTCGCGCACGCCTCCCGCCGCGAACACCTCCGCCTCCGACACGGTCGCGACGGTGAGCCCGACGGCCCCCGCGGCGAGCTGGCGCCGGGCGATCTCGAGCGACTTGTGCGTCTTGGCGTGAGGGCGGAGCGCCAGGCCCCGCTCACGGGCCGCCGCGGCGACGGCGGCGATGTCGCGGTCGAGCACCGCCTCGTCGAGCACCAGCGCCGGAGTGGCGAGAGCGTCGAGGACGGCGGAGCGGGCGGAGGAGTCGGCGGCGGCGGTTTCGACGGTCACGCGCCGAGCCTAGGCGGCACCACCGGCCCGCGTCCCGGCCGTCAGGGTGGCCTCGGGCCGGTCCGCCGCCGGTCGTCGAGCCCAGCGGAAGGCCCCGCGGACGGATCCCGTCGAGCAGGTCACGTCGTCGACCTCGGAGGCGGCCGCGCCGCTCCGCTCCGTGACAGCCTTCTGGTCGCCCACCGCTACGCCGGGACGCTCGCCACGACACTCCTGGGCTTCGGCGTGGTCCGGCTGAGCACCCTCGTCCACTGACCGTTCATCCTCCGCCGGATGCGGAGAGGGCACCTGCGCTGCCAGGCTGAGCGGATGACTCCGCAGTCCTCCCGCCTCCGGCCCTTCGGCCCGTCCGGCGCCACCGTCACCCGGCTGACCCTCGGCACCTCCTGGCGCCCCGAGCGCGTCGCCGACCTCGACCGGGTGCCGGCCCTCGAGCGCGTCCTCGACTCCGACGCCTCCTCCCGCGCCGTGTCCGTTGTCGACACCTCCAACGAGTACGCCGGCGGCCACAGCGAGCGCCTGATCGGCGAGGCCCTGCAGGCCCGCGGCGGCGTCCCCGAGGGGATCACCGTGGTCACCAAGCTCGACCGCGACCCGAGCACCGGCAGCTACTCGGCCGAACGGATGCGCCGCAGCCTCGACGAGAGCCGCGAGCGCCTCGGGATGGACGTCCTCCCGCTGCTCTACCTGCACGATCCGGAGCGCATCTCGTACGACGAGGCCTTCGCCGAGGACGGCCCGGTCCGTGCGCTCATCGCGATGAAGGAGGCGGGCGTCGCCCTCTCGATCGGGATCTCGGGCGGACCCGCACCGATGCTGCGCCACTACGTCGACACCGGCCTGTTCGATGCGGTGATCACCCACAACCGCTTCACGCTGGTCGACCGCTCCTCCGAGGAGCTGATCGACGCCTCCGTCGACCGCGGCGTGATCGTGGTCAACGCGGCGGTCTACGGCGGAGGCGCGCTCGCGCGCTGGCCGGAGCCCGTCGCCTCCTACGCGTACCAGCCGGCGCCGCGGGAGATCGTCGACGCCGTCGCGGCGATGGGAGCGGCCTGCGACCGGGCGGGCGTGCCGCTCGCCGCCGCCGCGCTGCAGTTCTCGACCCGCGACCCCCGCGTGACGACGACGGTCGTCGGCGCCACCTCCGCCGAGCACTACGACTCCTTCGTGGCCGACGACGCGCTCGAGATCCCCGACGCGCTGTTCGAGGAGCTGGAGTCGCTGGCTCCGCCGAGCACCGTCTGGCAGGACGCGCCCGGGTCGACCTGGCCGCGCTGATCCGGGCATAGCCGGGCTCTCCTCCCGGTTGGAGCACGTGACCCCCTCCGCGAGATGCCACTTGCGTACGCCTTCCGCGGCGTGTCGCGTACCGAAGTGGCATCTCGCGGGGAAGCACGACAGGAGAGACATGACCGACACCGCCTTGTTCCAGCCGCTGACCCTCCGCTCGAGGACGGCCCGCAACCGCCTCTGGGCGGCGCCGATGTGCCAGTACTCGGTGGAGGCGCAGGACGGCGTGCCCACCCCCTGGCACCTCGTGCACCTCGGCGGGCTCGCGCGCGGAGGATCGGGCGTCGTCATCGCGGAGGCCACCGCCGTCGTCCCCGAGGGGCGGATCAGCCCCTGGGACACCGGGCTGTGGAACGACGAGCAGCGCGACGCCTGGGCCCCGATCGTCGACTTCGTGCACGGGCAGGGCGCGCTCGCGGGCGTGCAGCTCGCCCACGCCGGCCGGAAGGCGTCGACCTACCGCGAGTGGAGCGGACGCGGATCCGTGCCGCTGGAGGACGGCGGCTGGCCGACCGTCGCTCCCTCGGCCGTCGCGTTCGAGGGCTACGCGGAGCCGCGCGAGCTCGCCGCGGACGAGCTGCCCGGCCTCGTGGAGGCGTTCCGCGACTCCGCCCGCCGCGCCGCGGACGCCGGCTTCGACGTGATCGAGCTGCACGCCGCGCACGGGTACCTGATCCACCAGTTCCTGTCGCCGCTCTCGAACACTCGAGAGGACTCCTACGGCGGCTCGCTCGAGAACCGGGCGCGCCTGCTGCTCGAGGTGGTCCGCGCGGTCCGCGCCGAGATCGGGGAGCTCGTGCTGCTCGTCCGCTTCTCCGCGACCGACTGGGCCGAGGGCGGGTGGACGCTGGAGGAGACGATCACCGTCTCGGAGTGGGCGCGCGCCGAGGGTGTGGACCTCTTCGACGTGTCGACCGGCGGACTCGTGCACGCGAGCATCCCGGTGGCGCCGCTCTACCAGGTGCCGTTCGCGCGCGACCTGCGGAAGGCGACCGGTGCGCTGGTCGGCGCCGTGGGACTCATCACCACGGCCGAGCAGGCGGAGGGCGTGGTCGCGAACGGCGACGCCGACGTCGTGCTGCTCGCCCGCGAGCTGCTGCGCGACCCGAACGCCCCGGTGCGGATGGCGCACGAGCTCGGCGCGGACCTGCCGGTGCCGCCGCAGTACTCGCGCGCCTGGCGCTAGGGGCTCAACGGCGAGATGCCACTTGTGCGCACGCCTCGCGGCGTGTCGCGTGCACAAGTGGCATCTCGCGGAGGGGAGCGGTCGGGCTCCCGGGAGGAGAGCGTCAGCTCTCGGAGGGCTCCTCCGCAGGAGCGTCCTCCTCGGGGTTGAAGTGCGAGTCTCCGGAGACCCCCACCGCCAGCCCGTCCTCGGAGTGCGGGATGGTCTCGTCGTCGCCGAGACCGTTCGCCTTCTTCTCGCCCTCGGACGAGGCGGCTGCGTCGGTCACGGCTCAGGCCTCGACGTCGCCGCGCCAGGCACCGTCGGGGGTGCCCTGCTTCTCGATGTACTCCTTGAAGTTGTTCAGGTCCTTATTCACGGCGTGGCTGCCGGCGCCGACGAGCGAGCCGAGCGTCTCGAGGAAGCCCTTGGGCTCCCAGTCGAGCTGCACGGTGACGCGGGTCTCGGTGTCGGAGAGCTTGTGGAAGGTGACGACGCCCGCGTGGTCGGTCTCGCCGCCGGTGCTGTTCCACGCGACGCGCTCGTCGGGGTGCTGCTCGGTGATGTTCGCCTCGAACTCGCGCTCGACGGGGCCGACCTTCACCTTCCAGACGGTGAGGGTGTCGGTGACCTGCTGGATCGACTCGACCTCGTCGAGGAAGCGCGGGAACTCCTCGAACTGGGTCCACTGGTTGTAGGCGACGGACACGGGGACGTTGACGTCGACGGTCTCGATGATCTGCGGCACGGTGGTGCTCCTTGCTGTCTCACTCGGTGTGCGGCGTTCCGCTGCTGCGGTCGTCACGCTCGACGTTAGGCGGGAGCCGCCTGGGAGCGCACCGGGTTGCGGACTGCCCCGAACGTGGTAAACGCGTGCGTCGCTCCGGTGTGCGTGCCGCGACAGCTCCGGTGTGCGTGCCGGACCACTCCGGTGCGGACGTCGAGACCGCTCCGATGCGCGTGCCGGGACCGCTCCGGCGGACGCCGGGACGCCGCGGGGAGCGTGCAGGTCGCGGTCAGCGGTCCTGCGGGTCGCCGCCGAGCTGGCCGATGGCGGGGAGCGGGCCGCCGTCGTCGGCGCCGGTGCGGCGCCAGCGGGCGATGGCGTTGCCGAGGTGGTAGATCACGAGGGCGGCGCCGGCGCCGAGGACGATGCCGCCGAGCTCGAAGCCGCCGGAGGAGAACGAGAAGCCGGCGATCGCGATCACGAGGGAGACCGCGGCCGTGTACTGGTTGACCGGGCGCGAGAAGTCGACGCGGTTGTCGATCCAGATCTTGATGCCGATCACGCCGATGAGGCCGTAGAGCGCCGTGGTCGCGCCGCCGAGGACTCCGGCCGGGATCGAGTTGAAGACGGCGCCGACCTTGGGAGAGAGGCTGAGCAGGATCGCGGTGACGCCGGCGACCCAGTAGGCGGCCGTCGAGTACACGCGGGTGGCGGCCATCACTCCGATGTTCTCGCCGTAGGTCGTGGTGCCGGAGCCGCCGAAGGCGCCGGAGAGGGTGGTCGCCACGCCGTCCGCGATCAGCGCCCGGCCAGTGCTGGCGTTGGCGGAGGCGTCGGTCATCGTCGCGACGCCGCGGACGTGTCCGACGTTCTCGGCGATGAGGACGAGCACGACCGGCAGGAACATCGCGATGCCCGACCACGTGGATCCGGAGGCGAAGTCGGGGAAGGTGAACGGCGGCAGGCCGAACCAGTCGGCCGCACCGACCGCGGAGTAGTCGATCTCGTTCCGCAGCAGGGCGACGACGTAGCCGATGACCACGCCGAGGAAGATCGAGACGCGGCCGAGGAAGCCGCGGAGGAACACGCTCGACAGGATGATCGCGGCGAGCGTGATCGTCCCGGTGATCGGCGCCTGCTTGAAGCTGAGGTACGCGGTCGGAGCCAGGTTGAACCCGATCAGGGCCACGATCGCGCCGGCGACGACCGGGGGCATCAGCCTGTCGATCCAGCCGAGGCCGACGACCTGCACGAGGACGCCGACGGCGGCCAGGAGCAGGCCCACGGCGACGACTCCGGCGAGCGCCGACCCCGTCCCTCCGACAGCGGTCGCGGCCGTGACGGGTGCGATGAACGCGAAGCTCGAGCCGAGGTAGCTGGGGAGCCGGTTGCGCGTGATCAGGAGGAACAGCAGCGTCCCGACTCCGGAGAAGAGCAGGGTCGTGGCGACCGGGAACCCGGTGAGCACGGGCACGAGGAACGTCGCCCCGAACATGGCGACGACGTGCTGGATGCCGATGGCGATCGTGGCCGGCCAGGCGAGCCGCTCGCCCGGGGCGACGACGGCGCCGGGCTCGACGGTGCGGCCGTCTCCGTGCAGGGTCCAGATGGGCATGGGGCTCCTCGGCGGGGAAGGGAGGCGGGGGTCGAGGATCACAGTAGCGAGGGGTCTGGCCGTGCCGCGGCACCCGACCTACGATCGGGCCATGGACGGAGCGCGGCGTCTCGGCGAGGACGAGTTCTCCGCGCACCTCGCCGAGCGGGTCGCGCGGATCCGCGGGTCGTTCGGCGACCTCCCGCTCTGGGCGGTCTCGGGCTGGAGGGGTCCGCGGCTGCTGGCGGAATGGGCGCTGACCGGCGGCCCGCGGGGGCTCTCGTTCCTCGCCGACGACGCGGTGCCGGGCGGGGCGGGCCCCTCCGTCGAGATCCGCACGACCCTCGGCGATCCGCGGCACGACGTCGCGCTGCTCTGCTGCCGAGAGGAGGCGCCCGTCTCGTTCGTGCAGCCGGAGGCGCTGCCCGCGCCCACGCGGATCGCGGAGATCCCGGTCGACGGGGCTCCGGAGCCCTTCGAGGTCTGGGAGGGAGCCGGGGCCGTGCGCGCCGCCGCGTGGGTGCGGGGGCACGTCCTCACGCTGGAGTGCCGCGGAGTCGATCTGGACGCTCTCGCGCTGGACGAGGTGGACGACATCGAGCCGTTCGTGGCCGGGTGGCTGGAGTTCGTGAGCGCCTCGAGGCGCTGAGTGCCGACCCGCGCGCCCGCGCTGCTGGGAGAGCGCGGAGTCCCGCCCGGCGCGCCGGTGAAAGATGTGCGCCGATCCCGGACAGGAGGGAGCATGAGGCACATGCCAGCTCCCCTCGCGGGTCCCGACCGGTTCGCCGCGGTCGCCGCCGCGGTCGCCGATCCCGTCCGCCGCTACCTCTGGCGGCGCACCGACTCCGCCACCGCCGACGACGTGCTCGCCGCGACGCTCTCGGTGCTCTGGCGCCGCAGCGCCGACGTCCCCGAGGACGATCCTGTGCCGTGGGCGATCGGCGTCGCCCGGCTCCAGCTGCAGAACGCCCGGCGGATGCAGCGCCGCCAGGTGATGCTCGCCCAGCGGATCGCGGTCGTCGATCCGCCCCAGGTGCAGATCGACGAGGGCGAGGCCTCGGGCGCCGAGGAGACCGTGCGCCTCGTGCTCGCCCGGATGCGCGAGCAGGACGCCGAGCTGCTGCGCCTCTGGGCGTGGGAGGAGCTCGACGTCCGCGGGATCGCCGCGGTCCTCGGAGTCACGGTGAACGCCGTCTCGATCCGCCTGCACCGCGCGCGGCGCCGCTTCGCCGAGCTCTACGACTCCATCGACCCGCACGCGCCCGAAGGGGGACTCCGATGACCGGAACCGACGACGAGGACGTCCGCCGCCTCCTCCGCACGGTCGACCCCGCGCGGAGCCTCCCCGCGCTCGACCGCGACGAGCTCGCCGAGCAGATCGCCGCCGCCACCGGCGAGGGCGCGCGGACGGTGCACTCCCGCCGCCGGTCCCCCTGGCTGATCGTGGGAGTGGGCGCGCTGAGCGCCGGGGCCGCCGCCTCCCTCCTGCTGCCCTTCGCGCTCGGGGTGGGCGGGGGCAGCACCTCGACGCTGATCCTGCCGAGCACGGGCGGGCCGATGGCGGCGTGCTCGCCGGTGACGGCCGCCGCGCTGGCCCCCGCTCAGCTCGCGTTCCGGGCGGAGGTCCGCTCGATCGACGGGAGCAGCGTGACCCTGCACGTGCTCGAACGCTACGCGGGCGAGGTCGGCGACGGCGTCACGGTCACCCAGGGCAGGGAGACCGCGGTGGACGGGGCGCCGATCGTCTTCGAGACCGGGGTCGACTACCTGGTCGCGGCCGACGGCGACACGATCCTGACGTGCGGGCTCAGCGGCGAGAGCTCCCCCGAGCTCGCGGCGCTGTACCAGGAGGCGTTCTCGCGCCAGTAGGCGGAGGCGGCTAGCGCCCCGGGCGGGCGGAGGCGGGTAGCGCCCCGGGCGGGCGGTGGCAAGGGCCTCCCCGATCGGGGGGAGCGTCGCGCAGGCTGAGGCAGGGCCGCTCGGCCCTCCCCCCTCCGGTCGCCCGGCGGCGTGGAGCGGTTCGAGGAGCCGGAACACCGGCATGCGGGCCTCC